>DOIX01000386.1:0-9598 GCA_003511885.1 Cyanobacteria bacterium UBA11153 | reverse complement strand
AGTCCATTTGTTAGCATTATTGAGACCCTAAAGCCAATTGAAGTGGCTGAAAGTCTCATAGGTTTGTTGTTGTTAGTCAGATTGGGGGGTTAATTTTTCCAGATCTGCTCGGCTTGAAAAGCTTATCCTGTAAAGGTTTTCACGATAGTTGTCGCCCCGTCAGACTAAAAGTAAACCGATCGACTTGAAATTAAACATCAAAAGACAAATGGAAACTCCATTTTAACATTCCACCTTTTTTCGCGATCGTGAACTAGTAATGTTAACTGAGATACTGTAAATCTAAACTCCAATTCTCGTTGTTTAAATTCAGGCCAAGCAGCACGAAAGTTATCCTTAGTCAAGTCTCGGTAAGCCACAGTTATATGAGGAGAAAAACTGCGCTCTTCAGAATCAGGAGAGAGAATTCCTAAAGATTCTTCTAGAGACTTCATCAAATATTGTTGCACCATCATTAATTCTGGTGTTTTGATAACGTTAATATAAATGACTTTTGGTTTGAATGCACCAAATCCTTTCAAAATAATCGGGACTGGATTCTGGTTTTTAGCAAAATTACTCAAAGATTGTTCGAGAGTTGGCATGTCATCAACCTGCCATTTAAAGGGAGGCTGAAGGGTAATGTGGGGTGGAGCTTTAAAAGCTGCTTGGCTGTGATAATTTTGAGCAAAATACTGCTTAATATTGTTGGCGTACTCTTGAACTTCTTGAGGTGGCAGGAGGGCAATGAAAAATAGCTGGTTATCATTACTCATTTGTTGTTAATTGTTAGTTGTTGATTATTTGTTATTTGTTGCTTATTATTCCCCATTCTCTATTCCCCCTACTCAAGAGGGATCGCAGCGAATTTCGATCGTAAAACCATCTGGATCGTAGAAATAAATACCCCTGCCTGTAGGGCGAGTTACTGGGCCATGATCGATAGTAACTTGATGGTGTTTTAAAACTTCAACTGCTGCGTCAAATAACTCTGGCGCTATATCAAAAGCTAAGTGATTGGCGCGGGTAAATTGGTGACGGGGATTGGGATGAGGAGGTGAAAGTTCAGGTTCCCAAAATAAATCTAAAATAGTGCCGTCTGGCATGATAAAGTTTGTTACTTTTCCGGCGACTACTAATTCTTTTAATGTACTGGGAACTTCTTTTCCTTTAAGTTGATAGAGTCCGAGGATATCTCCGTAAAAGTGGCGCGATGTTTCCATATCACGGACATTTAAGGCGATGTGGTGGACTCGACGTAGTTGTCCTGGTGTTAGGGTGGGTTTATGGGTATCTTGATTTGATAGCATGACAAGTAATTTGGTTATTTTGATAATTTAAACTCAGTGTAACAAGAATTTTCGGTAATCAGATCAAGTCCGGTTACATAGTTCTTGTTTGTAGTAGGCACTTTAGTGCCTCAAAAGCGGATATTGTCAGGCACTAAAGTGCTTACTACAAACCTGTTTGTAGCAGATTGACTAATCCAGATTAGGCATTTGACCAAAAATTGTCTCAGTAAATTGCAATAATTCTTCATAAAACTCATCTGTTGCCCGCATACCTAGAGGTGGAGTCATTTATCTCTGATGGGAACAAATGAAGTGGCTTTTCTGTCAAGAAAAATAAAGATATTAGATCTTTACAAAACCCCAGAATAATCATCCTGATTTTCTGTAAATATTCAAGAATATGTATATAAAAAAGAACGTACACATTTATCGTTGATGACAGGATATCAATGAATAACAAAGTATTGACTGTAACCATGGCATTACCTATTTTATTGATTCAGGTATGTCAAAATTTTACCAGCTATCATGCTTCAGAGGCAAATAGGTTACCATTTTCTATTCTCAAAAATAGAATCATAGAGGTTGTCTTGGATATTGAACATAAGTCGCCATTTCTAATTGCGGCTAGAGATGAGAAAACAAAGGAGTGTCGCTGGGTAGGAAGTTGTGAAGATCCGGTGGGATCAAGATAAATTTATCGCAGTTGACAATTGACAGTTGACAGTTGACAGTTGACAGTTGACAGTTGACAGTTAAAAATTGTCCATTGCATTCATGACGTTATTTCGCCTCTACCTGATGTGGCTGTTGCTGTATATAGGCATTCTCTGTTGTATGAAAGACAGTCTTTTTTTAACGCAAAGGTGCGCAAAGATAAACAGGGATTTGTCGATGGAGTCCAGAAATTTATACCAATTTTTTAAATGGCTCCTACAGTTGCTCTGATGGCTCCCCCCTTAATAAGGGGGGTTGGGGGGGTGACGCTATTTGAGGAAATTGGTATTAGCCATTAGCTAAGAGCATTTTTAGGAATGGGTGGGGCGATAATTCCCAACCTATTCCTCTACTTTGTTGTCATAGTATGAACCCCATCCCAAAAATCTGGAGGTGGATTATCCAGATAATTTTTCGATCTTTCTAAATGAATCAAAATAGGTTGATCCCTCGGCTTTAACTGACGTGCTTCTTCAAAGTAGGTAATCGCCCGCGCAAAGTCGCGATTAATGTAAGCTTTACGCCCTGCGGCATAAAGCTCCAAAGATTTTTGCGTGACATCATTGAGGGGCGTGTCAACTTCGCCAATCAACTCATAAATACTAACGGCTTGATTCTTGCCCTTGACGCGGATTTTATCCAACTCGCGGACAAAAATGCGATCGCGACACAAGTTATAGGTAAATTCGCTTAAGATAATATCGCACCCATACTCTTTGGTGACGCTTTCCAAACGAGCGCTGAGGTTAACTCCATCTCCAATCACGGTATAATCCATCCGTTTTTGGGAACCAATATTGCCAGATACCACTTCTCCGGAGCTAATTCCAATCCCAATATGAATTAAGGGTTGGTTATTCAATAATCGCGGTTTATTAAACTCTAGTAAACGCCACCGCATATCCAATGCCGATTTTACTGCCATCCAGCCATGATTTTCTTTCAAAGGTAGGGGTGCGCCAAATACCGCCATTAAAGCATCGCCAATAAATTTATCTAAAGTCCCTTCATGATTGAAAACCGCCTCCACCATGGTTTCAAAATACTTATTTAGCAGAGAAACTACCTCAGATGCACCTAAATTTTCTGTCAAGGTTGTATAACCTCGGATATCAGAAAAAAGAATAGTGACATCTTTTTTACTCCCCTCCATTAGTGCATCTTTACCCAATGCCAAAACCTGCTCCGCTACACCAGGAGTGAGATAGCGATACATGGTAGTTTTGAGGCGTTTTTCTCTACTAATATCTTCTAAGACTACTAAACCACCCCGCACCTTTCCTTGTGGATTAGTCAGAGGATTAACAGTTAAGTTAATACTTCTTTCAATTTCCTGAACTGACTTTTTATCCAGATAAGTTGAGGTTTGTAAATTCCAAGCTATTTCATTCCATGGAATATAAATATTTGGATCGTCACTCTTAGGAATAGCCAGAATATAGAGGCTATTTTCATCGCTAAATGCCTCATCTCTTTTTTCTGACAGTCTTAAAGAAGAGTTGGTTCGCTTATCCTGCTCATTCACAACTTCATTCATCGGACATTTTGCCAAACCAATAGTTAAATTTTGTTCTGGTAAATAATACTTATTACCTGTAGTCAAACTCTCCTGTAAACGTCCTTTTAGACTATCAATTGGAACTACATCCCAAACATAACGACCAAGGAGTTTACCTTCCCACAATTGTCGATTTTTGCCATCAACTTGATGGAGTGGAAAACCTAGCAAGCCTAATGCTGCATCATTTATAGTAACGATTCGCCCCTGCATATCAGTGGAAATCACTGCATCAGAAAGACTTTGCAATATATCCTTTTGATATTGCTTTTCCAGGAGGACATTTTCAAAAAGTTTGGCATTTTCTAGGGCAATGCCAGCTTGAATATTAAATGCCCGCATAAATTCTTCATCAGAATTGGTAAAACTACCTTGATTCTTGTTAATCAATTGAGTAACGCCAATCAATTGACCTTCAGAATTAAACACGGGCATACAGAGAATATTCCGCGTCACGTACCCTGTTTTTTGGTCAGTACTCGGATCGAAGCGGGGATCTTTATAAGCATCTGGAATATTTAATAATTGACCCGTTGAAGCGACATAACCTGCAATTCCTCGATTGGCAGGAATGCGAATTTCCATGACAGTTTCCCCATCTGCTGTCGCTACTTTACTCCAGAGTTCTCCCCTTTGTCTACTTAACATAAATAAAGTCGATCGATCCGCTTGCATTAGTTCGCGAGCTTGATCCATCACCAGACGAAGTGTTGCTTCTAAGTCCAAACTTTGACCTAGATACTGTGTCGCTTTCAAGAGTGCCGCCGCTCCCCGTTGGTTGCGAGCTGCCATGTAAAAAGATTGGCAAGTTTCCAGAATAATCCCAATGGAATTTGCAATATCTCGGAAACTTTCTTCGTCTTTATTATCAAAGGGTACTCCTCCAGCTTTATTTAATAGCTGGACTACCGCAACTACTTTTTTGCTGCTGTTGACAATAGGTAAACATAAGAGGGAATTTGTATGATAACCAGGGCGCTCATCAACTTCTTGATTAAATAGTGGGTGGTTGTAAGCATCGGGAATATTGAGAGATTCGCCAGTTGTGGCAACATGGCCAACTAAACCAAGATTGAGGGGAATGCGAATTTCTCTATCGGTGTTGGTATTATTTTGGGGTAGTTTTCCCCACAATTGACCTTTATCAGTATCTACCAGAAAAATAGTGGTACGATCTGCTTGGAGGATTTGACCAATTTTTAAGGTAAAGGCATCCATTACTTGCTCTAGCATAGTTTCTAGAGCTTCGTGGTTAATCATCTCTAACGCCCGCAAAAATTGCTGAAATTCTGCGGTAATGAAGTCTAATAAGCAGATGAATTCGGGAAAGGATGCGTCTTTTACTTTGCTAGCTAAGACACTGGTGCGATTGAGTTGGGTTAATTGGGTGAGTGTGGCGAGAACACTACCTGTGTTAGAAAGTGTCATATTCTTATAGCTAGGGGCTAGGGAATAGGGAAAGAAATGGCGATAATTTTAGGTTTCAGCCATTGAGAATTTCCCAACTTGCGATTGCGGTTTGTAGATGCGCCCTTATATGGATATATATTCGTTACTCAACTGGGCAACCCTGGCAGCGGCACTGGTAGATATGACAAAATACACCTAGTTGACAAGTCAGGAGTCGGAAGCTCCCTTTCAAGCTCTATGGAAAATTTTCGGTTCTTTAACCAGTTTAACCGAATATTGAGATGGAAGCACATCCCACCGCTATGGAGTTATCCGCTTATGGGAAGAAGACTCAGCCCCATTTCTCGCCAATCCTGAATTGTTACCGCTAGCCACCTTAACCCAAACCGACAATCCCCAAACCTTACTCGCACAAGTGGCAGAACAAATTGCTACAATTTCCCATAAGGAACAACAAGGAATAATCGCCAGTTGTACTCAAATATTCGCCGGATTGCGGTTTGAAAAAGATATCATTCGTCAACTATTTCGGGAGGAAATTATGCAAGGCTCTGTTATTTATCAAGATATCTTACAACAAGGAGTGCAGCGGGGACAACAACAAGGAGAAGCAATTGTCATTTTGCGCCTGCTAAACCGACGCTTAGGTACGATTAACCCGATACTGCAAGAACAAATTCGCGGCTTATCTACTTTCCTCCTGGAAGAATTAGCGGAAGCACTGTTAGATTTTTTCAAAGTGGAAGATTTGGTTACTTGGTTGAGGACTAAAGATCCCAGACAAGCTCAATTATCTTTGATTATACGCCTGCTAAACTGACGGTTAGGAGAAGTGGAAATATCACTTATTGAGCGACTTCAGAGGCTATCAATTGAACAGTTAGAATCTTTGGGAGAATCCTTATTAGATTTTGCAGAAGTAGGAGATTTAATTAATTGGTTGGATAATCAATCCCAAGAGTTATAGCAAGGGACTAGGGGCTATTGGCTCCGGGCTAGGGAAAAAAGTCGTAAAATCAATAGTTTATAGAAACTAATGTTTAATATGAGTTTTACTCTCTCAAATAAGGAGCAGAAATTCCTACAATTTTGGGTTGCAGGAATTCCAAATATAGCACTACGCCTTGAGATTAGGACGTTTTGATCCCCCCTAACCCCCCTTAAAAAAGGGGGAATAAGCCAAAAGAGAATGTCCTAATCTATATTTGTACTGCTATACCTTAACGAAAAACAGGGGTTGCAATCAAACTCAACACTCTTTTTCCCCATTCCCCATTTCAAGCAGCAGATGACATAGACTGAGAAGAAAGCACGGATTTGTAGTAATTTTCCAATTGATGGGTAGCCGCAGCCCAACTCCATCTTTCTGCTTCTTTTCTCGCATTTTGCCGCAGAGTTTCTCTTTCGGCTTTTTGCTCGAAGAGGCGTAATGTTGCTGCGATCGCGCCTTCTTCTTCTGTAGGATCGAACATGTAACCATTGACTCCATCTGTGACTATATCAGGAATCCCTCCGGATCGGGCGGCGACTACCGGGCAACCTGCTGCCATAGCTTCTAATAAGACTAATCCTAATGTTTCTGTGCGGGATGGAAAGATAAAAGCATCGGCTGAAGCATAAGCTGCACCTAATTCTTTGCCTTTGAGATACCCGACAAAATGAGTCGGAGTGCCAGCAAAGTGTTTTTCGAGATTAGCACGGTTGGGACCATCTCCCACTAATGCTAAACGAGCGCCAGGGATGGCTGCCATAACTGGCTTAATTCTCTCGATTTCTTTTTCTGCACCCAATCGCCCCACATATAGGAGTAATGGGCTTTCTGGGTATCCTTGGGAAAGATGCGATCGCATTTTAGCAGATGCTAAGTCTGGATGGAATGTCTCTGTATCTACGCCTCTTTGCCACAAGTCTAGTTTTTCGACTCCATGTTTTCTTAATTCCTCTACCATTGCTGTGGAGGTACATAAATTAAGCTGGGCTTGGTTGTGAACTACTTTTATTAATTCCCACAATACTGGTTCGAGAATTCCTAATCCATAGTGGTGCAGATATTGAGGGAGATGAGTGTGGTAGGATGCCAGGGTAGGAATTCCTTGTGCTTTGGCATAATATAATCCTCCCAAACCTAAAACTGCTGGATTTACAACATGGACTAAATCTGGTTTAAATATCTCCAAAGCTTTGCCAATCGTCGGGCGTGGGATGGCTAATTTTAGTTCGGGATATAGGGGTAATGGGAAGGCTGAAACTCCATAAATTTTAGCGCCTTTATATTCTTTGAGTCCACCATCAGGACAGAAAACTTGTACTTGATTGCCGTTACGCTGTAAATGTTCGACGGTATGGCGCAGTCTGGTGACAATGCCATCAATTTTTGGTAAAAATGTTTCCGTGAATAAGGCTATCCGCATAAAGGGGGAATGGATAAGAGAGGTTTGAGGTTTAAGGTTTGAGGTTTGAGTTTTAATGCCAAACTGAGAACTATTTTGGGGAATGGCGATTCTGACTTTAGCTGGATTAATGCTTTAGGATTGTTTGTCATACAGGGTACAAATACCATGAATGCCAATAGCAGCAATTACCCCACCTAACAATACGCCAATTCCTTCAGCAAAACAATTTATTCTATGTCTATTTTCCCCGGCTTGGGCAATTGACAAGTCACGTAGAGTTGAGGATGGAGAGCGAGCTAATTCCTGATATTGTCTGTGGCTAGCATCCAGTGCTGTCCAATCTGGGAATAAGAAGAATCCACTTAAAACCGCAGCAGCCAAACCGGGTATAACAACAATCAATAATAGAATAATTTGTCGTTGTTTCACTCGATCTATTCCTCATCTCTTGTTTATTGTTGTTGTTTTTTCCACAAACAACTTTTCAATAACCAATTCCCAATAACTAATAATTAACCCAAGTTGCTAGTTATGAGTTTAGATCTTTTCGATCCCCCTAAATCCCCCTTGTTAAGGGGGATTTTCAATCTATTTCCCCCCTTATTAAGGGGGACTTTCAATCTATTTCCCCCCTTATTAAGGGAGATTTTCAATCTATTTTCCCCCTTATTAATGGAGATTTTCAATCAGTTCCCCCCTTATTAATGGAGATTTTCAATCTAGTTCCCCCCTTATTAAGGGGGGCAAGGGGGGATCTAACCATCACTATTTGTAACTAGCAACTTACGTTAATTAATAACCAACAAGCAATAACTATCTTCTCCAAGAAACCTTGGGTAAGATTTGATTTTTGTCTGCGCGATCCTTATACTTTTGTGCAAAATTGAGTAAAGAATCTAGAAGAGAATCAGATAAATAGTGAGGTTCTAAACCTAAACTCAAGAGACTGGTGTTTTTGGCATAGAAATAGTGTTGTTCTAGTTCAACCCTGGGATTATCGATATTATTGATTGCAACATCAAGTCCCATTTTTGTCCCCGCCTTCTGAACCATTTCCGCTAAATCGCCGATACTGAAAAGTTCAGTAAACTGATTAAAGACGCGGAATTTACCGGGATCTGCGGGATTTGCGATCGCAATTTCCATACATCGAACTGTATCGCGAATATCTAAAAATCCTCGCGTTTGTCCGCCTTTGCCATATACAGTCAAAGGATAACCGATGGCGGCTTGAATGCAGAAACGGTTGAGGGCTGTACCGAATACGCCATCATAATCTAAGCGATTAATTAGCATCTCATCCATGGCAGTTTCTTCTGTCGTGACACCATAAACAACCCCTTGATTCAAGTCGGTAGCCCGCAAGCCCCAAACTCTGCAAGCGAAGTGAATATTATGGCTATCATGGACTTTGCTTAGATGATAGAAACTTCCAGGCTGTTTGGGATAAGGTAGCGTATCTTTCCGCCCATTGTGTTCGATCGTGATGTAGCCTTCTTCAATATCAATATTCGGCGTACCATACTCGCCCATGGTTCCCAGCTTCACCAAATGGCAATCTGGGAAATCTTGTCGCATAGCATACAATATGTTGAGCGTCCCTACGACATTATTGACTTGAGTCAGGACTGCATGTTCGCGATCGATCATCGAAAAAGGAGCCGAGCGCTGTTCGCCAAAGTGTACAATTGCCTCTGGTTCGCACTTGTGGAGTGCCTTAATCAGGAAATCGTAATCCGTAATGTCACCAATAAACAGCTCGATAGACTTACCCGTTAGCTCCTGCCATCGCTGAATGCGTTGTTGAATCGAAGCGATAGGAGTTAAAGTTTCCGCACCAAGTTGGACATCCCAGTAGCGGCGCACCAGGTTATCGATAATGCTGACTTCATATCCTCTGTTAGAAAGATGGAGCGCGGTAGCCCAACCACAGTAGCCATCGCCTCCAATTACCACAACTTTCATACTTTAACCACAAATTTTGCTTCCCGATACTGGCTAAATGTACCAGGTTTCGGGTACTCTCACACCACAATCCTCAAAATAGGGAAAACTCCCCCCTTACTAAGGGGGGTTGGCGGGGTAGATGTGTAGCGCTATTTGAGAAATTGGTAAGCTGCTACGCATTTAATTTGTATATCCCCACACCATACACCCCACACCCCACACCCCTTTCGATAAATTTACTATCCAATTTAGATGCGCCGCAGCTTATTAATAGACTTCTCCAGAAAACATGGTATTAACTT
>DOIX01000388.1 GCA_003511885.1 Cyanobacteria bacterium UBA11153 | reverse complement strand
AGCCCCTAGCCCCTAGCCCCTTACTATATTTTGAGCAACCCACAGATATGATAGTTCATTTGAACTATAATAACAATGAGTCAAGTGAGAAATCGCACCACTCAAGGCAACCACAAGCAGCCTAATTGAAAATACCAAACCTAGCCTGTAAAGCAGCCGCACTAAGCCCAGTGACTTATCAGCCCTTACACCATAAATATCGCCCTCAGACATTTGCCGATTTAGTTGGGCAAGAAGCGATCGCGAAAACCCTGATTAATGCCATTAGGAGCGATCGTATTGCTCCAGCATACCTCTTTACAGGTCCTAGAGGTACGGGGAAAACCTCTTCGGCAAGGATTTTAGCCAAATCCCTCAACTGTCAAAAGAGTAACAAACCGACAGAATTCCCCTGTGGTGTTTGCGAGGTATGTAAGGGTATCGCATCTGCATCTGGTGCAGCACTCGATGTAATTGAAATTGACGCGGCTAGTAATACTGGAGTTGATAATATTCGAGACTTAATCGAAAAGGCACAATTTGCTCCAGTACAATGTCGCTATAAAGTTTATGCGATTGACGAATGCCACATGTTATCGGTGGCGGCATTTAATGCCTTACTCAAAACACTGGAAGAACCCCCAAAACACGTTGTTTTTATCCTAGCAACAACTGATCCACAGCGAGTACTCCCTACTATTATTTCTCGCTGTCAGAAGTTTGATTTTAGACGGATACCGCTGGAGTCAATGGTGCAGCATTTGCGAGATATTTCTGTTCAAGAAAAAATTGATATTACCAATGATGCCTTAACCTTAATTGCCCAAGTTGCTCAAGGGGGACTCCGGGACGCTCAAAGTCTTTTAGATCAACTGAGTTTATTACCAGAAAAGGTAACAGTTGAGGGAGTTTGGGATTTAGTCGGCTCGGTACCAGAACAAGATTTATTAGCATTAGTAAGTGCTATCAAGGAAGACCACTCAGAAAAAGTGTTGGATCTCTGTCGCAATTTGATGGATAGAGGGAGAGAACCTCTGATTGTACTGCAAAACATGGCAAGTTTTTATCGAGATTTGCTCATTGCCAAAACTGCACCCAACCGCCAAGAATTAGTCCCCGTCACATCACAAACTTGGGATAAGATGTGTGAATTTGTCAAAGGAATAGAAATTTCCACAATTTTGCAAAGTCAACAGCATCTCAAAAATAGCGAAGTTCAAGTTAAAAATACCACTCAACCGCGTTTATGGTTGGAGGTAACCCTTCTGGGATTATTACCTTCAGCAAATACTTTTAGAAGCGGAAATATCACCACTCAAGCACGGGGACAAAAATCAGATATTCCGCGACAGGAATTGCCCAAGACACCGCAAAGTGAAATTCCCCCTGTTAATCTCAATAATTTTCATGACAATCCCACCCACTTTGGCAATGGCAGAAATCCTGGATTAAATGGCAACGGGACAAAGCCACCGATGACACCTCCCGCCAACCGTATTGAGGAAAATAAACCTCATGAAAAACCATATTCAGATCCAATTACACCCGTTACTTACAATAGTTATAGTAGCCAAGAATCAGATAATTTACAAACCAATCTTCAGGAAATATGGCAAAATTTATTAAATAATCTCCCACCAGCCCCCAGATCCCTATTAAAGGAACATGGTGAGTTATTAAGCTTTCAAGACTCAGTAGCTAAAATTGCCATTCGCAATGAAACATTACTCAAATCAGCTCAAAAGAATTTGGCAAAAATTGAAGCAACTTTTGCCGCTATTTTTCAAAGCCATATCAAGGTAATCCTGGAAACTAAATTATCTAAATCTAGTAATACTACTGCAACACAGAAACCAACTAGCCAAAATCCCCCTCCACCATCAATATCAGAAACAAAGCCTACCTCATCACCTCAGACAGATAATGAACTAAAATCGCCCAATATCTCAGAATTGGCATCAAAAAGAGAGGAAGCATTATCTAAACCAGGAGAAGAAGAGCAAACAAACCTAAACTTCAGCGAAGATAAACTTAATCCCAAACACGAAATAATTAATGATTTAAGAGATGGAGAACAATTAGCAGAAAAAACAGTAGGCAATCCAGCGAATGTCCCTGAAACTCTCTTCATAAATTCAGAAGTAAAAGCAGATCCAGATTTAGTTGAGAAAGCACGTAATACTATTAAACAGATTTTTGAGGGCGAGTTGATCGATTTGACAGATAATACAGCTCTAAGTAGCTCTACAATGAATAATCAATTGCCATCAAACCAGACAACTGATGAGGAAAACCAGGAAATAGAAGAACAACCAGTAAACCTAGAAGAGATGGAAGAGGCAAACAATCGGGGGAGTGACATAATTCAAAATTATCCTCCTCATCGGGATGAAGAATTATCAGATTTAGCCAATTTCTCAGATGATGATGATATACCTTTCTAGAGGACTGATTCAGTATTGATAGAAACCAGATTATTTCTTGTTGGTTATTGGTTATTGGTTATTCACCCATAAGCTCCACCACCCAAAAAACCCAAAAGTTGCTTTAATCTCGGATTGGCTCCTTCATAGCAATGACTGGGCATCTGATAATTCATAAATGGTGTATACTTATGTCCGACAAGTCTTTTTGCATAAGTAATTTGAGTAATATAGCGAGTGACTGAAGAAGTATTTCTCGATCCTCGATGCCAGACTTGATTATTAAAACAAACAGCACTACCCATCCCGCCCAAACAGCTATAAATTCTATCTTCATATTCAGAAACATCACCATCACAAAACTTCCCAAATAAATGGGAACCAGGAATCACTTGAGTAGGCCCATTTTCTTCAGATAGCACATCTGTCAAGTAATAATTTACCGTAAACGCCAATACATTCAGACGGATATTCTTCAAAGGCTTTCCATCCAAAGATAGAATATGCGGTGTATCATCTTGATGCCAAGAATTTTTCGCCAAACCATCCGTTTGAGGAGGAATCTTAAACGAGTTGTTATGGATAACATGAATAGTATTAGCATTGGGAATTCCAGCATCCATTGGGTAACCATCGCCATTCGCCCCACCAATGAGATGTTCCGCAAAAGTGACAATTGGCTCCAAATCAAACAAATCTAGATTATGCTGCGAATGCTCAAACATCTGCTTCATAATTCTCTTCGATTTCCGATAATTTTCCACCTCAGCCCTCTGCAAAGCCTCATCCAAGTCATTTCTGAGTAACTCGCATTTTTCCGGTGTCAGGACATTTTGGATCGCCAGAAACCCATTGGCATGAAAAAATTCAATCCATTGGTTTAATTGTTCTGAATTTGGCTGGTTTCCAGCTAAGTATTCCGACATATATTAATTCTCCTTCATCGAAACGCTATTGCTCTAAAAATTGGTAATTTTTTCAGGCTCAGTTGTGTTGCTTATAAGATAGATATTATCGGGATGCTGGGGTGATGAAAACTAAAGATAGTATATCGCGATAGCTTACGCTGCTGCCAGATCGCAACGTCGCTATCCTCAACATTATCATCGACTGACGCTCTGGGTATAATCCTACTAATCTATCCGCCAATTAAACGGTAAACGGGCATAAACTCCTTTAGGATCGTTTAATCCTTGGAGAATTTCTAAATCGGCTTTTAACTTGAGAAATTCCCTAGTTAAAGGATCGGATATCTTCTGACTGCGGCTATTTTTATCGCCTGTCAGCTTTAACAAAATTCTTTCTTCTAAACTGCGAAATTTGGGATATTCTTCCAGTTGCCAATTATCTCCTAAATCAGCTTGTTTGGCTGCGTAAGCAATCGCCTCATCTAATCCGCCAATTTCATCGACTAAACCAAGTTGTTTGGCATCACTTCCAGACCAAACTCGGCCTTGAGCAATTTGTGCTACCTTGGGTTTGGGTATTTTGCGAGAATCGGCGACTTTATCGAGAAATTGATTATAAATCTGATTGACGATATTTTGGGCGATCGCAATTTCTTGGGGTGTTTTGGGACGGCTGACAGTCTGACTATCTGCTAAATTACCTGTTTTGACTACATCCCAGGTAAGTCCATTATCATTTGCTAGCTTTTGGAAGTTTAATAGCATCCCAAATACGCCAATCGAGCCCGTAACTGTATTGGGTTCGGCAAAAATTCGATTACCATAGGTAGAAATCCAATAACCACCAGAAGCCGCCATATCTCCCATCGAAACAATCACAGGTTTTTTGGCACGAGTGAGCCTTACTTCCCGCTGAATAATTTCTGATGCTGTGGCACTACCACCGGGACTATTCACGCGCAAAACTACAGCTTTGACATCATTATCCAATCGCAATTGCCGCATTTGTTTGGCAAAACTGTCACCTCCTACCTGTTGAGGCCCACCTTCACCATCCACAATTTCTCCATTAGCATATATAACAGCAATTTTATTTTTGGAGGATTTATTGTTCCCTTCTTTCATTGCCACCTCAGCATAGGTAGACAAGCGAATTTGCGGGAAAGATTTCTCGTCCTCTGTTGCACCTGCAATCTTTTTTAGATCGGTTATTACTTCATCAAAATAGGCGACTTTATCAATTAAACCTCGCGTTTTAGCATCTGATGCCATCAAGACACCTTGAGAATCTGCGATCCCTTGTAACTGTTGGGGCGAGATTTTCCGACTTTTCCCCACCGTGGCGATCAATTCTCCCCAAATATCTCCTAATAATGCTTGTAATTGTTGTCGATTTTCTGGACTAAGTTCTTTGAGGAGAAATGGTTCCACAGCCGATTTATACTTCCCTACTCGAATTACTTGAACTCCTACTCCAAATTTTTCTAATGCGCCCGTTAAAAATAATGGTTCGGAACTAAAACCATTTATTTCTATACCGCCCATAGGATTAAGAATCAGGGTATCTGCTACGGAATTCAAATAATATTCTCTTTCAGATAAATCTACATCGTAGGCAATAATTGTCTTCCCAGCAGCGCGGAATTTTTCCATTGCTGCCCTTACTTCTTTGAGAGTAGCCAATCCGGTGGTGCTACCACCTCCTGAGTGAGATCCATCTATATACAGAGCAATAATGCGCGGATCTTGGGTGGCTTCTTCTAAACTATTTAAAACGGTCCGCAAAGTAATTGTATTCGATTCTTCACCTGATAAGGCTTGCCCAATGGCATCGCCAGTACTAGAAGTAGGATCGGTATCGGTAATATTGAGAGAAGAATCAAAAATTAATACTGATTTATCCTTGACTTGCGGGGTCGAATCTTGAGTCCCAGCCGCAATAATTAAAATAATTAGTCCAATTGTGCCTAACCCGCAAAATAAGGATAAACCTGCAAGGCTACCAATGAGGCTGGCAAAGATTTGTTTGAGAAATTGACGCATTTTGGGGAATGGGGAATTAAGAATGAGGAGTTTTGATTTCCATACTATCAACTGTCAAATGTCAACTATCAATTGTCAACTGTCAACTGCTATCTTAACTTTTGCAAGGTATGAGATTGTTTGAGTTGAGACAGGGTAGCGTTACCCGTGCAAAATAGTACAGTAGTAATTTCGGCGATTAATAGCTGTGCTAAGTCATTAACAGCGGTGGTTGACTCAGCCGCTGCTTGAAGGAAAGGGAATGCTAAACCTGCAATATCTGCTCCCAGCGCGATCGCTTTTGCTACCTCTAAGCCGTTGCGCAAGCCGCCAGAGGCGATGAGGGGCACATTTGGGAAATTTTCCCGAATGGTGATAATACACTCTGCGGTGGGCAATCCCCAGTCGGCAAAGGTTTGTCCTAATTTACGCTGCATAGGATTGACGGCGCGTTGGCTTTCTACTTTTGCCCAGGATGTGCCACCTGCCCCTGCCACGTCGATGGCTGTTACGCCTGCTTCTAGTAATTTATGTGCCATTACGGCTGAGATGCCATTCCCGACTTCTTTGACAATGACTGGGATTGGGAGTTTACTGCACAATTTGGCTATTTTGTCAAGTAAGCCTCGGAAGTTAGTGTCACCATGAGTTTGAATAGATTCTTGTAAGGGATTGAGATGAAGGATTAAAGCATCTGCGGCTAAAGTATCAACAACGCGCAGACATTGCTCGAGTCCGTAAGTATAATTTAGCTGAACTGCGCCGAGATTAGCAAATAATAGGATATCAGGGGCGTGCGATCGCACGGCGAAAGTATTGGCGACTTCTGGCTTCTCTACTGCTACTCTTTGGGAACCTACACCCATAGCTAGTTTATAGGTTTGAGCGATTTCTGCCAGACGAAAATTAATCTTTTTTGCCTCTTCTGTACCGCCCGTCATCGAAGAAATCAGCAAGGGCGCTCCCATGATTTTACCCAGAAATGGCGTAGTAATGTCAATTTCGCTGCGATCGATTTCTGGTAAACAAGAGTGGATAAAGCGATAATTTTCCAATCCGTTAGTTACGGCACGACATTGCACGTCTTCCTGAAGACAAATTCTGATATGATCGGCTTTTCTGGCTTGGGTTTCGGTCATAAGAGTTGATAGTTAACAGTTGACAATTGACAATTAACAGTTGACAATTGACAGTGGACAGTTGACAGTTGACAATTAGCTATTAACAATTAGCCATTAACAATTAGCGGAATCCTAGAAAATAATGCCTCGTCGATGCCTCGTCAATAATCTGGGAATAGTACCTTACACCTTAGCTTGGGAAAAACAGCGATCGCTACTTGCACAACGAGTGGCAGATCCTAGTTTAGAAGATGTCCTCCTTTTGTTGGAGCATCCCCCTGTCTATAGTTTAGGACAAGGAGCGAGTTTAGAATTTCTCAAATTTGACCCGGCCGAGGTAAACTGGGAGGTTCACCGGGTTGAACGTGGTGGCGAAGTGACTTATCATTGTCCCGGTCAACTGGTGGGATATCCCATTCTCAATTTACGATATTACCAACAAGACTTACACTGGTATCTGCGGCAGTTAGAAGAGGTTTTGATTCGAGTTTTGGGGATTTATGGACTAAAAGGCGATCGCATTGAGGGGATGACTGGAGTTTGGCTGGCAGGATGTAAGGTGGCTGCGATTGGGATTAAGGTAAGTCGTTGGCTGACGATGCACGGTTTTGCTTTAAATGTTTGCCCTGATTTGAGTGGTTTTAACCGGATTATTCCTTGTGGAATTATGGATAAACCTGTGGGGAGTTTGGCTGATTTTATTCCTGGCATTACTGTGGCGGAGGTATTGCCTTTAGTAGCGAGTAAATTTGCTGAGGTTTTTGAGGTTAAGTTGCTGGAATAGAGGTTATTCACTACCTTACTCCTGGAAAAGATGCGCTGGGCTTCGCTCCTGCCGAAGGCGATCGCTCTCTTGAGCAATTAAATAGCCGAAAACCTTATCGCGTAAGGCTTTTAGCCATTATTGACTATGGACACAACTGGACTCGAACCAGTGACCCCTACGATGTCAACGTAGTTAATAGCACTGTTGTATAAGCGTTTTCAGCTTCAGTATACCCGAAAGTGCTAGGAAAGTGCTAATTAAGGGTGATTTTAGTGAAAAAATGGATAGGCATTGTTACCTATCCATTACTTGTTAGTTATCGACTGATTTTTACTGACTACCTAACTTTCCTCTTGTCAGTAGTAGGCATTTTTACTGCAGGGGTATCAGTGGCGGGAGTAGCTGGGGCAATCGTAGTGGGTATCCCTTGACTGATTGCCGTGTTGAATTCCGCTAGTCTCGCTTCATTCCTGATGTCTTCATAAATACCGCGCCTGACGTATTCCGCTATTAGACTGCTTTTCGATATCCCGGTAAGCTCAGACAGCCTTTCCAGTAATTCGTTGAGCTTGTCACTGATTGTTGTGTTGACCTGAGTCATCATCCACCTTTAATCGTAATCTCCATTATTGTTATTATCGCCTAGGCAACCACAAATTAGTGCTGTAATCGCAATTTAATTGACATTCACATTTATTTCCGATTAGTATCCGATTGTTAGGTTTTAATCAGGGTTCTACCAAAACTCTACCAAAGGATACCCACATGCCAGACACACTCCCAATACCCAGTAGCCAACTTTCAGAGAGCGAGTACAAGCGACTCTGCAAGGAAGTGCGACACTACCAACTCGCCAATAGCAAGACCCGTAAGCGTTCCAAGCCAATCCTTAAGCCAATTGGTCAGACGACTACGGTAACTAAATCCCTAACCATCCAACAGAACCCAGTTGACTGGGATGACTTACCCAGTGGCTCACCCTTTGCCCTAGACCCCAATGGCGTGATGCTTTACACCAAATGTGGTTCTAGTCGGGCACTTTGTCTCAATACCATGACAACTCTACCTGTTGGTGGCGCATCAATTTATCGAGTTTTTCTGTAACTAATCGAGGTGAAATATGGACATCAGAAAACCAACAACTAAAATAAATCAACCACAACCCATGGCAAAGGAGAATCAATTTAAAGTTGGTGTGGTTCAGACTGCTGATTCAAAAGTAATTGTTCCGCCAGCTATTCAAGGCAAATTATCCACACTGAGCAAAAAGTATAATTTACCTTTTGACCTATCTAATATTTCATTAAATGGGAAAGTGGCTGAAAATATCAAAGCCATGAGAACCATTGTGGATATGGCTACTGGTGACTCAAAGTTATTACCAGAAATGATTAAGCTTGTACGTCAGTTACTACGGGCTGAAATAAAGTTGGCTCAGTTTTACAAATTGCTGACAAAGGAATCAGTTAAGCATCAGGAAAAACTAGACAAGGAAACTGCTGATATTTTCTTGATGATGGCTGGATATCAAGCTAAATCAACCAAACTACAGCACCGGACTAATGTACGGAATCAACTAAAAGAGAAACGTACTCAGGCTTATCATGATTACTATCAGAATTCGGTTTATGGGGCTGAATCTGAACTGATCGATGTGGAATTTGAACGACTAGCTAGTGACCGTAAAATACTGGGCGAAACCAAGCTAAAGAAAGCAGAATTCGATAGTCAGCGTAAACAGAAAATAGCTGATTATGTTCAGAGTGCTTTTGTTGATTAACCCTGTAATTAATCCGAGGGGTTATCAAGTGGTAATTCCTCAGTGTTACCAAAAAGAAAGGACTAGCATGGACAGACAGCAAACAACCCTACTGACTTTGTGGGATGACTTTCGAGACTATAAGTCACTGATGGTATCTCCAGTTACAATCAAAAAATACGACACTTTCCGGTATCACGTACAGTCATTTTTTGAGTCATCAGTAATTAGTGAAACGAATAGAGCTATCGCCAGAAGATTCTTGGTTCACCTAAAAGAGAAAACAGAACAAAGGAATGGTTCACTTTCTACAGCAAAGGAACAAATTGGCTACTTAAATGCGATGTGGAATTGGGGAAGGGATGAAGGATTGATTGACTTTAATTTACCCAGTCCTTTTTCTGGGTTAAGTAAAGAAATAAAGCCTAGCCCAAAACAACCACCTAGGCCGTTCACAAAAGGTGAAATATCGTTAATTTTGGAAGGATTTTCTCGGTATCATCCACACTACTTGTCTTATGTCCAGTTTCTACTTAGTACTGGGGCAAGGATTGGTGAAGCTTCTGGATTATTGTGGAGACATATCAACTGGGAAAATAGCACAATTTGGATTGGTGAATCATTATCGAGAGGTAAGAGAAATCCTACTAAAACCAGAAAAACTAGGGTTATTCCAATGAATGAGAAAATCAAATCGATTATCGAGTCTCGCAAAACCTTGGCGACTATAGATTTTTTCCTGGTTTTCACTACACAAAATGGTAGTGCTATCGATGACCATAATTTCAATAAGAGAACCTGGAAAAGCACACTTGAAATGATGGGAGTTGAGTATCGCAAACCCTACAACTGTCGTCATACTTTCATTAGTCATTGTCTAGAGTCTGGATTAAGCCCCAGTACTGTGGCATCAATTACTGGGCATAACGTTGATACTTTGTACCGAAATTACGCGGGTTCAGTAATTAGCAGACCGACTATCCCCAGTATGTTCTAACAGGGTTAGCTAGGCTTATTAATTACTAGGATTTAACCACACGACCTGTATGTTCCGAATACTGTTCAGAACATAGACAACCTGTACTTACTCGTGAATATGCACGAACATGTTAAGGGACATGGGTGTGGCTAACTGGATGATTCCTAGGTAATTAATAAGCTTGACTCATCGCCAATATTCTTGCCCAAACCTAAACTTATGCTTAGACATTTGAAGAACCTTAACGAGTTAGTACTCTACGCTTCCATCAGTTGCGGTATGGCGTTCCTAAGTCGTCTATCTCCTGCATTCCTATTCCCCATATTGTTACTCAGACTGGGAATATTAGGTTACTGCCTCTACGTGATTGCAACGATAGAAAAGAATAAAGAGTTTGCAATGATTCTGGGTGGTGCATTGTGCCTAGGGATGATTGGTGGCTACTGGGATTACATGGAGATTACTATCCGGTACAACCAGGAAATAACCTCCAAATTACTATCGCTTTTAGTCTTTGTAATCCTTGCTGGTGTTGGATTAGCGATTTATATAGGGAGAGATAACACCAATGGAAGTCACGGTATTAAAAAATAAACCACTATTCATAGGACTGAGCTGTTTATCCTTGTTTTCCTTGGTCAGTTCATTTGCTTACCCTTTACAGAAGTTAGAGGTGTGGAAACAAAATGAAGTTGGTACTTTCGGTATCGAATACCAGAAAAATTTCATCATCACCGAAAATGACAGGGATTATCCTTATGGGTTCAATTCAGATAGGGCGACAAAAGTAGCTCAAATTCACCAGGACTACAAGATAGAGAAAATATTCTTTCTATTCGTAGCTATCATTACCGCGTCATTCTCGCTCTATTTAGGAAATGATGTAGTAGCTAGCGATGAAATATCCTCTGAGATTAACAGGATTAAATCCGAGGGTAGAAAGCAGTTGATTTTAGAGGGGATAAAACATCAGTTAGCCCTAGCTTCTAAATCACAGCGATTATTGTTCCTTGATGAAATGAAGATAATGATGGAAGAATTTGGACGGGATGAATTGGAGTCAGTCGAGATTGATGAGTACTTGGCTATCGGAGAAGTAGAGAATGATGAATTGCTAGAAATAACTCAAACAAGTGATTTTCGCTCGGTTTTCCCAGAGTCAATGGATGGCACTTGTTGGAAGGCAATATCCAAAGGTATTTCAGATGGGTTGTCTGATGAGGAAATAATCAAGGATACCCTAGACTGTGACTTAGCCCTAGGAAAATCCTATCTGGAGTACCTCAAGCAAAGGTTTTGGTGATTTAGTAGCAATTCACTCGTTCGCTGACGAACAATCACCAGAACCTAGGTTTCTATGCTTCGATTCCATGCGGGATAAGCGATTGACAAAAAAAATCGTTTACAAACGAAAAACGAACAATAACATGAACCCCTAGGGTTCCTCTATGAGTCATTTGCGGATGAATGCAGAACAAAAAAAATACCTGTAACCGCATTTTACAGGTATCTTCCATGTCCATCAATTTCATTCTAGGTAGGTTCCATTATGACACGACAAACACAATTAATTGAAGTGATTGACGCTGTTGACAATCTCGACACCATTACTGCATTAGGCAGTCACATCCAGGAAATGGCATATCATCTGGATGGCAGTGAAGGTGAATTTGGTGCGTTTTTATTGGTTTTGGAAGTTTTCCTTAAGCAGTTAAATGAGACTACGAAAACTATCAAGGAAAACTTGAGTGGAGTTGAGTTAGGCAAAACAAAGATAACGATTAACCCCTAGGGGATGTTACCGACAGTTATCCACAAATACCGGACTGGCTAATCACTCGTAACTTATTCTTAAGTTGCGCTCAAAACCTAGGTTTCGTGACCAGAAAGTTACAGGAGAGTTGTTTGAGGTGAAATTCTGATTGGTTTTGCCTCAAGCTACGCCAGCCCTAATCCCTACTGATTCCCATATCCACAACCACATACCCCCAGTGTTCCAAATAATGTTCGGAACATACAGGATGTGTGGTTGTGAATGGATAACACCACTCAGAAAATCAGTCCAAAACCAAGGGGGATGGGTGGTAACTTGTAGTGACTTGCACTAGACAAATACTATATATTTCCGGAAAATGGAAAACAATTTAACAGTGGTTATTACGTGCTTTTTTTTACCGTCTTTGAACAAAGGACAAAATACAGAGATATTCTTGGTGGAATTGCAACTATTCAGAACACTGCACTAAATTATGCCAATTTGACAATGACTAGACTAAATCGGTATGGACATGTATAATCAAAAATCATCCGGGTCAATGACCCGGATGACAAAAAAAATCCCAACCACCTATTTTTACCTTGGTGAGTTGGGCAAAAAACTTAAAAATTACTGAGGACAATCTATCATGCAAAACCAGGATTACGCAACCCTTGTATCTTCTGTCATAAGCGATTCAAATAATAGCTCTACTATTAATAATGCTAGCAGTGCCACGAAAAATACGCAAGGTATAAAATTTGACCCCAAATATGAGTGGTGTGCTGAAAGTGGGGTCACAGAAGAGTATTGCCGACTATTAATCAGTACTGGTTGTCTAGGGGCATACGAAGCCAGTGACGTAAAAAAACTACTATCGTTACCCAAACTAGAGCTGTCTGGGGACATGTTTTGGGGTATCCGTAGCATAGACCCCGCTCAAAAATCCACTCTCTGTATTGGCAAAAAAGGATTGCAGATTAAGACTGGGGGTAAGCCTAAGTATCGTACCCCTTATGGTGGTGACACAGATGCGATATTTCTACCATTGCCGGAAGGAAAACCATGGGTAAGGGCGGCTACAGAAGGCGTAATAGCTGTCACTGAGGGGGGGAAAAAAGCGGCATCCTTGATAAGCAATGGTAATCTGCCTACCATATCCGTAACAGGTGTGGATTGCGCTGCGCCAACGCTAAAAGATGGGAAGGTACGGGAAAGATTAAATTGTGTGTTAAGTTTTACGGTCGAATGTAGTGAAGAACCGACAGCGATAATTGTTTTTGATATGGATTTTGTCAGGAACAAGGATGTGCTTCGTGCGTTAATAAAAGCCCATGAGGCATACTTGGCTAAGGGCTTCCAAAAAGTTTTCACCCCAGTTTGGGACGAGAAATACAAGGGGGTAGATGATGCTATTGCGGCTGTGGAACCGAGTGAACGGAAAAACTGGATTAATGCCAATATCCGGAATCCGAAGGAGGAAAACAAGATGACACTTGACAAACTAAAACAAATCTGGGAAAAACAGTTTGCTAAAAAGAAAGTCAGTGCGTCTGACAAGAAACTTGATGGAGAAGAAATAGTAGAGTTAATCCTTGATGAATACCGGACTAACTGGAAATGGTGCAATCAACTAGGATACTGGTTACACTGGAATGGCAAAACATGGGACAAAAAAGACAATAAAACCGTTGCTGCTAACACCCAAAGCTTGCTGAAGTCCCGTGGTATTCGATATGGCTCATCAAGTAAGTTGAACGATGTCGTTGAACAGCTTTCTAATGATTTATTTGTCGAAACATGGGAACCCGCAGACAGAAAAAGGTACATCGCATTCAACAATGGTGTTTACGACACAGAAATAAGCAAACTACTGCCTCACCAGCAAGGATATATGCTGACTTCCTGTTTAAGTCGTGACTTTGAGGATATTGAGGTTAACCAAGAAGAAACGTTAGAGCAATTATTGAAGCAATATTGTCCGGAGTTTTGGAAGGCTTACTCATGGCAGTTTGATGACGATGATTATAAGGTATTGAAGTTGCTTGCAGTAATAGCGGGTTGTTTAACTTTTCAATTCCGACA
>DOIX01000256.1:15931-21380 GCA_003511885.1 Cyanobacteria bacterium UBA11153 | reverse complement strand
GCACACTAAGTACGGTAGACCCACTCAGATTTGTACCATTTGCTAAGAGCAGCCACGCTTTGCTATTGCCGAGCTTCCCTATTTCCTAATTATTACCGTGCCTCCACTCCCAAGCTGGAATATACTTAGGATCGGACCAAACCCCCACAGACTTATGTTTTGCCATCGCTTCCGCCTGAGTCACAATCGACTCACTGGGACAGTTTTTTAAATAAGGTTGATATACTTGGGCTAATCCTTCTTTCAGCAAGACTTCCTGAATAAACGTACCATCCGGAAGACGAACTTCACTAATTTTGCGCCCATACTGGTCAGTATCAGTTATAGTTAACTTAACGTTTCCGCCTCCTTGTTTCACCAACTCTTGTAATCGTTCCTGTGCCTTACTTCCCCACTCAAATTGTTTCTTATCCACCAACTTACGGCTTTTCCTTTCAGCCGAAGTATGGGGAACTTCCGGCGCATCGACACAAGCAAAGCGGACTTTAATTTCCTTCCCCGTGTTATCAACAACTGTTATCGTATCTCCATCGCTAACAGTTTTCACCGAGTAAGTAGCCTGACTCGCTTGATTACACCCTACCGTACCAATCAGTAAGATAGTAGTAGTAAAAGGAATCAAATTATTTGGGAAAAATTGGCATATCATAGTCGTTATGGATTAGAGAATTAAAAGAGAAAATCGGTATAACTAACTGAGCTGACTGCGAAATCGGTTGATGCTCACTGATAATAGTACTATAGCAAAAAGCAAAAGTGCGATCGCATGAGGCCAAAGTACATCTAATCCTATACCTTTAAGCAGTATTCCCCGCACAATTGCCACATAATGACGCAGGGGATTCATGAGAGACAAGTACTTAAAGAAAATCGGCATAGTTTCAATAGGAGCAATCGCCCCAGAAAGCTGAATCAAAGGTAAATTTACAAAAAACGAAGTTAGCATCACCTGTTGCTGAGTAGCGCAAAGCGTTGCCAGCATAATCCCAATCCCAATCCCCACAAACACATAAAGCCCCGATAGCCCTAAAAATAGGACAAAATTTCCCCGAAAAGGTACTCCAAAAACCAGCCTACCTACAGTCAAAGCTAAAAAAACATCGCCCATAATCATCACAAAGAGCGGGACAATTTTTGCTAAGAGAATTTCCCACGCTTCAGCCGGAGTCATTAATAATTGTTCCAATGTTCCTGAATCTTTTTCACTGACAACTGTGAGGGAAGAAACCAGGGAACTAATTAAGGTTAATACAACTCCCATCATCCCTGGTACAAAAAACCAACTACTTTTCAACCCAGGGTTATAAAGAAAAATTGTTTGCGGGTTAATTAATGGTGGGACTGGATTCTCTGCTAATTGGCGACTAAATTGACTAATAATCTGATTGATATAACCAGTCGCAATCCCCGCTGTATTAGCATCGACTCCATCAACCATAACCTGAACTTCCGCAGTTTTATTTTCAGATAAATTCCGCTTAAATTCAGGTGGAATTACCAATCCAGCCGTCAGTTTTCCTTGACGCACTTGTTCGCCTAAATCTCGCTCGTTACTGAGATATTGCTTTGGGATAAAGATCCGATTTTCCGTCAAAGCGGATACCATTTCTCGACTCTCATAAGTCTTAGCATAATCGACAATCCCTAACTTGAGATCGTGGACATCTGGATTGAGAGCAAAGCCATAAATGAGCAATTGAATAGTTGGAGGAAAAGTCAAAAGTAGAACTAGCTGTTTGTTTCTCAAAATTTGATTGATTTCTTTGAGAATTAATGCCCATAAACGACTATTAAAAAAGCGATTAATGATTTTCATTTGTCTTGGTGATGTTAATGGTTGCTCATGATATGACAAAATGGGTGGTTGGTGCGTTAGGCACGGGAATTGAATTATTGGTTTCAATACTTAATTTATCACTTGTGCCTAACACACCCTACAGTTAAATAATATTGGAAAATTAATCCGATAATTGCATTCGTTTTAACCCCATCCGAGCAGCATTAAATAGTAATAATCCCAGGATAATTAGCATCAGCATCGGGAACCAAATACCTGGCCAACCAGTTCCCCGCACGTAAGCATCGCGAGTAATTTCAATATAGTAACGGGCTGGTACAATATTGGAAACCAGTGAGAGAGGAAAGGGAATATTACTAAGCGGGTAGATAAAACCGGACAATAACAAAGCCGTCAAAAAACCAATCAATGCTACAGCCTGAATTGTTGAATTTTGGTTCTTTGACCTCACTCCAATTAATAGCCCAAAACTTACACTATCTGCCAAAAATATGAGAGTACCAATTAATAAGAGTGTGGGATCTCCAGCAAAATTTAATCCCCAAATTAACGAACCAAATCCCATCACAAATAACGCTTCACTAATCCCAATTAATAGATAAGCTAAACCTTTACCTAAAAGTAATTCTACCGCACTGAGACTGGAAGCATAAACTTGCAAAATAGTCCCTTTTTCCTTTTCCCGCACCATAGCAATTGAGATTAACAATGAGGGATAAACCCACAAAATCACTGCATAAAGTCCAGGGACAATAGAAAGAGACTCTTTTCTCCCTGGATTAAACCAAATTCGGACATAAGCCGTGATTTTATCTGCTACTGGTTGTAATCCAGAATTCCGCAAAAAGGAGCGAGTAGTTGCTTGAATACTATTTTTAATAATCCGGGCATTATTCACATCAGTACCATCAACTAAAACTTGCACCGTGCTAATTGAATTAGATTTGATCTGACGACTGAAATCTGGTGGAATAATCACAGCAGCTTTCGCAATTCCTCGATCAATCGCCTCTTCAGGATGAGAAAATTGGGATTGGGAATCTTGACTAGCATCTAAAAACGGCAAGCTAAAATGATTAATAGGTTGAAACTGATTAGTAGCAAATAATCTCTCAGTATAAGCTCGACTGAGGGGACTAACATCAAAATCTCGTACAGTTAAAGGAATATTTTTTGTTTCTAAGCGAATAGCGAAACCAAAAATTAATAATGTAATAAATGGAAGGAGAAAGGCTAGCGCTAAGGTAAGACGATCCCGTTTAAATTGGGATAATTCTTTGATACATTGAGACAAAATACGTTTCATAACTATCAATCGTCGATAAATTATTTTTTTCTACTGTATAAACTGACTTTTTCGGGTTAACCGACAAATACCTCTTTCTCTTTGCGTATCTTTGCGCTTACCTTTGCGCACCTTTGCGTTAAAAAAAGATCCTATTCCATACAACTAAGAACCCCCGCAACCCCCCTGACTAAGCAGGAAGCCAGAATAATGTTATTCGTCAGCTAACGCACCATTTCCAAACTATGCTTGTGCCCGTTGTACAATACCAATAAAAGCATCCTCTAAAGAAAAGGGAATTCCTCGCAAAGACTTAACAGTAATTCCCTCACTTTGTAAAATTAAGCGAACTTCGGGAATTTCTGAATCAGGACGATCCAAAACAATGTGGAGGCGCTCGCCAAAAATCGACACCCGCCATGATGCTAACTTACTTTTAAGTAAGTTAGAAGCATCCTGATTCCTATCAGTTACTAACTCAATTAATTCACCCGGTTGTGCTGCTTTAATCTCGCTAGGCGAACCCTGCGCCACCATCTCACCTGCTACCATAAATCCCATCCGATTGCAATGTTCCGCTTCCTCTAAATAGTGTGTAGTTACTAACACCGCTGTACCGGATCTAGCAAAGTCATCAATTAACCGCCAAAACTGACGACGCGCTAAAGGATCGACACCCGAAGTCGGTTCATCTAGAAACAAAATTTCCGGTTCGTGCATTACTGAAGCACCAAAAGCTACCCGTTGTTTCCATCCTCCTGGTAGTTGACTTGTTAACATATTTTCTTTACCAACTAACCCACAAGTAGCCAGTACCCAATCAATTTTAGTCCGGCGTAACCGCCTAGGAACTCCATAAACTCCACAGTAAAATTCCAGATTTTGGACAATACTTAAATCGTCATAGAGAGTGAATTTCTGACTCATATAACCAATCCGCTGACGCAAGGCACTGCTACGCAAATTGTGAGTTTCTCCAGCTAAAGACATTACCCCAGATGTCGGTTCCAACAAACCACATAACATTTTTATTGTGGTAGTCTTTCCTGCACCATTAGCTCCCAATAACCCGTAAATTTCACCATAGCGCACTGCTAAATCTACATCTTTAACAGCCTGAAAATCACCAAACACTTTTCGCAAACTTTTCGCGCCAATAGCCACATCAATTTTGCACTGAGGCTGTTGGTTTTTGCCACGGGGAAAGGGAATAAATTCCGGATCTTCTCCAGCAGCACGGAGGCGGGTTACAAAAACATTTTCTAAGGTGGCTTCTCCTATTTCCAGATTGTTTAATTCCAGTTGGTGTTGACCGAAAATATTCCTAACTTCCGCTGCTCCTGCTGATGCTTCTTTAACTAAAACATCCAGTCTATCTCCAAAAGTTTGCACATCAACAATTGCTCTTAATTGTTCATTATTTGTCCTTAATTTTTCTGGCTGCGTACTCAATCGCACTTGCTCATTCAAAACAGTTTCCGCTACTTCAATCCGATTCGTCCGCACTTCCAAACGTTGTAAACCCAGACTATCCCGCAATTGAGCAAGAGTCCCAATTTGCTGAATTTCTCCATCGTACATCAAAGCAATGCGATCGCATCTTTCCGCTTCATCCAAGTAAGGAGTTGCTACCACAATGGTTACACCCTCATGAGCAATAGCAGCCAAAACATCCCAGAATTCCCGCCGCGATACGGGATCCACACCTGTAGTCGGTTCATCTAATAGGAGAAGTTGAGGTTGAGAAATCAACGCACAACATAAAGCTAATTTCTGCTTCATCCCACCAGAGAGATTTCCCGCCAAACGATCCCCAAATTGATCCAAACTCATTAAACGTAAATATTTAGCACGACGCTCCTCAAATAACCGAGGAGGCACCTGACGCAATCCAGCACTATAGCGCAGATTTTCATCAATACTTAAATCCAAATATAGTGAAAATTTTTGAGTCAAATAACCAATCGATAAACGAGCATCGCGAGGAGGTAAACCCAAAACTTTGACATTCCCACTTGTCGCCTCCATCACCCCACCTAAGATATGAAAAGTTGTGGTTTTTCCCGCCCCATCTGGTCCAATTAACCCAAAAATTTCACCCCCCTGTACGACAAAATCAATCCCCTTAACGGCAACTAATTTGCCGTACCTTTTAGCTAAACCTTCTACCTGAATAACGTCCTCTAGATTACTTGAAATCATCGCTAATCGCTAACTGCTAATTGCTAATTGCTAATCGCTAATTTTAATCTTTAGTAGATTAACTACCCGTAGGGTGCGTTACGCGCCAGCTAACGTACCATCCCCACTATTAACCCAAGTTGCTAGTTATGAATTTAGATCTTGTCGATCCCCCTAAATCCCCC
>DOIX01000256.1:12783-15615 GCA_003511885.1 Cyanobacteria bacterium UBA11153 | reverse complement strand
CTTTGAATCCATTTCCCCCCTTATTAAGGGGGACTTTGAATCCATTTCCCCCCTTATTAAGGGGGGCTTTGAATCCATTTCCCCCCTTAATAAGGGGGGCTAGGGGGGATCTAACCGTCAATATTTGTAACTAGCAACTTACGTTATTAGCTAACGTACCATCCCCACTATTAGCAATGTCACTGCCTAACTTCTGATTATTTTATTTACTCACCTCCGCTTCCGTAATAATCTCCGCATCAGCAGGCATTCCTGGTTTAGCAAAACCAGCAGGATTATCAATCGTAATTTTGACACCAAATACTTGTTTTACCCGATCTTCCTTAAAATAAATATTCTCAGGAGTAAAAGATGCTTTAGTGTCAATAGCCGTAACTCTCGCACTCAAAGGTTGATCTGGTGCTGAATCCAAAAATACCCTCGCTTTTTGACCAACTCGAACTTTCCCAATATCTCCTTCAGGAATATAACCCCGCAAATAGATATCATTGAGATTAATCAAAGTCAGCAAAGTTTTACCACTAGTAACAACTTCCCCCGGTTCAACACTACGAGTCGTTACGACACCATCAATCGGACTGATAATATTAAGGTAAGAAATTTTGCTTTGAGTCTCCTGTTGCGCCGCCTTAACATTAGCAACTTCCGCTTGAGCTTCTGCTATTTTTAAGCGTCTCTGTGCTAACTGCGTCTGCAATCCTGCTAGTTGAGTATTGCGGATATCCGGGTTAAGTTCTGTGGTTTGGGCTTGCGTCAATTCACCTTTAGCAGCATCAACCAATTTGCGGAAAGAATCCACCGCTGCTTGACGCGATTGAACAGTTGATCGAGCAGTTTCCCAAGTAGTTTGAGCTTGGTCAAATTGTTGCCTAGTTACAGCACCTTCTGCTACCAATTTAGCAAAGCGATCGCGATTAATTTGAGCCAGTTTCAATTCCGATTCCGCTTGTTGCAACTGTGCTTCAGCTTGATTAAGTTGAGCAATACTAGACGCAACTGCTGATTGGGCTTGAAAAATTCTACCCTTAGCATTTCCCTGCGCTTGTTGCAAATTGAGTTGATTTTCCTGAATCTGACTGTTAATTAAATTAATTTCTAGACGCGCCTGCTCTTCCTTTTGTTGAGCCGCAATTAAACGAGCAGTTGCACCCCTTAACTGAGCTTGAGTTTCATCGTCATCAAGTCTGACAATCAATTGACCTTGACGAACTTCATCCCCTTCCCGTACCGCGACAAAATCCACTCTACCCGCCACTTTAGCACCAACATCAGTTTCGTATCCTTCCAGGCGACCGCTTACCTGGAGTTGTTTAACTTGAGGACGCGATAAAAAATACCAAGTCGATACTCCTAATCCCGCTATTAACAAGCCTATCGGGAGTAGAAAAATGCGACGTTTTTTCGGCTTCTCCTTAATAACTTCAACAGCCTCACCTTGTTTTTTTGCTGGCGATACCAACTGAGCCATAAAATCCCCCTTTTTGTTAAGGCTGAGATTGCCAGGTCAGATTATAATCTCGATCAACTATTTCTATCTTATCAACTAATAGATAATAGAGCGTCTATGTTTTTTAATTAAAAACCTTTATCAACTTTTAAGGTATATAACAGCCCCCTCCTGCCTCCTTACCCTCCACCTCCCCCAGCTCGCTCCCTACTCCCTGATTTCGGTTCGATAAAGTGAGGCAGTTTTGTCGCTAGCATAATTTTGTAGTTTGACAAGGCTTTCTGGGAGTTATTCTGGGATATTGACACTCTCCTCTCCTTGCAGGGGAGGGGTTGGGGGTGGGATCAAAATTTCTAACCATTCCGCTACTGACTGAGGACGTTGGGATGGTGCAAGTGCCATACCTGAGAGTATAGCTTTATTTACGCGATCGCTAATCCTACTATTATATTGTTGTGGTGGAGTCAAAAGCAGATTAGCCTCGTGCCGAATACGAGCCGGATAGGGCTTTTCGTCTGTGAGTAAATTATATAAAGTAGCTGCTAAAGCATGAACATCAGTTTTGGCCTAAAAATTATCCCTCATCCCCATAAATCAATCCCCAAACCCTTCCCGACAAAGATAAAAACATCAATAAACTCCCCATCCCCAACACAACTAACCTCAAAAAACCCTCTGCGTACCTCTGCGGAAACCTTTGCGCCCTCTGCGTTAAAAAAAAGATAACTTTAAACTCCACCGAGACATCCCCTATCCCACTCTCCACCCAGACATCTCCTGTCTTACCCCCCAGCAAAAATATACTTACTAAGGGGGATTTAGGGGGATCTAAACTATCGCTGATTCCACTCCTGGGCGGCATCCGCTACTGCTTTTTCCACCGTCTTTTCTCCCAACATGGCTGCCTGTAAATTCTCGTAAATTGCTTTTTGTAACTTATTCAAATCCTTCATCGCTGGGACTAATACTTCCGCATCAGTTAACTGATTTGCACCAATACTCCTACCTTTTTCCACTGTAGAAGCTTGAGGATTACTAGACAACTCATTTTTATATTTTTCCACAGAATCAATAGTGGAAGGCAAAACATTCGCTTCCTTAGCAAAAGCCAATTGATTAGTACTATTGGTCACAAATAGAGCAAATTTCAAGGCATTTTCTGGCTGCTCGGTATTGCCAGGAATTACCAAATTCATGACTGCCACATTCTTTTTAGCAGTTTGTCCAGTAATTTGAGGTGCAGTTCCCGAAACTTTCGCGATCGCAGGGGCATTAGTTTCGATAGACTGAATAAACTCAGCACCAGAAGAGAGTAAGGCAGTTTCGCCAGCTTGATAGAGCGCGATCGCATTTCGGTGTCCTTGAGTTAAGACTTCCTTTGGTAG
>DOIX01000256.1:11678-12502 GCA_003511885.1 Cyanobacteria bacterium UBA11153 | reverse complement strand
GGCGTATTGAAAGCTGCTTTTCCTTCATTATCTACCAACTTGACCCCCATTTGGACAAAAGATTCTAAGACATCCCCGGCATCTCCTGGCACAAAAGTGACAAAAATCGCATACTTACCCGTCTTATCTTTCACTGCCCGAGCTACTTGCGCTAATTCCGCATAAGTAGCAGGTGGCTTAGTCACTCCCGCCTTTTGCAACAAATCTTGATTGTAAATAGTGATATTTGTTGTAAGATACCAAGGAATGCCAAAGCTTTTGTCATTGAGGGTACTGGAGAGCCAAATCTTGGGTAAATATTGGGCTTGTACGGATTGGGGAATTTTGGCACTTAAATCCAACCAAGCATTGCGAGAGGCAAGCCCAGAGGCGAAGTCAGGATTAAGATTCACAACATCTGGCGCAGTATTAGCAGAGACCGCTGCTAGAATTTTACTTTCCATCTCTGACCAGGGCACATCTACCCACCGTACCTTCACCCCCGGATTCTCAGCCTCAAAGGCAGCGATCAGCTTATTGAAATATGTCGTAAACTGAGGCTGTAGCTGCATTGTCCAGAATTCAAGTTCTGGATTGCTAGGGGTAGAGGGCGAAGGAGTGCAGCTAATCGCCCAACTTAACAACAATCCCAATAAGGAAAAAAGTCCCAGACGTTTCCAAGTTTTAATCCGGCTCATGTAAACTAATAATTTTCACTCCCTAGCACAACCGATAATCTTAACAGGCAAGAGGTTAGAGCTTAGGGGATAGATGGAGAAGATGGGCAAGAGGGAAAATTTCAAGGAGATGGGGAAGAAGAAAAATTGCTCCCTTGTCCCCCTTGT
>DOIX01000256.1:11045-11421 GCA_003511885.1 Cyanobacteria bacterium UBA11153 | reverse complement strand
TCCCCCATATCCCCCATATCCCCCACTCCCCAATCCCCAAATATGTTTAACCGTTTTCAAGGACTGCTTTCCAAAGGAAAGAAAGGCGTAGGTATAGAATTAGCGCCAGAAAGGATTAATATCGCTCAGATACGGAAACAAGGACAAGGCTACAAACTCACCACTCTATACTCTCATGAAGTACCAGAAGGGGTCTTTGAAGCAGGACAGATTGCCAACTCACCCCAGCTAGCGGAATTAATTAAAACAGCCCTCGCTGAGAGTAAAGTAAAAGCAGATCGGGTAGCAACAGCAGTACCCATGCGAGAAGCAGTGATCAGGATCATACCCATTCCAGCAGAGCTTGATGATAACGAACTGCGAGATATGGTATTAA
>DOIX01000256.1:10593-10797 GCA_003511885.1 Cyanobacteria bacterium UBA11153 | reverse complement strand
TATATTTACCCTATCCCCGCGACGAAGTAGATTTAGACTATCAAAAGCTAGGCTTCTTCATGGACGAAGATGGGATTGAAAAGGTACAAGTACTCCTAGTGGCTACCCGCAAAGAAGTCACCGACACCTATCTCGATACCTTCGAGCAGGCCGGGTTAAAAATAGATATCCTAGAAATAAACAGCTTTGCCCTGATTCGGACAA
>DOIX01000256.1:10035-10310 GCA_003511885.1 Cyanobacteria bacterium UBA11153 | reverse complement strand
TTGGTAGATATTGAATTTGACAGTACCGAAATTGCGATCGTTGTCGATGGAGTACCTCAGTTTTCTCGAACTGTCCCCATCGGGACTTTCCAACTTCAAAGTGCCCTCTCCAGAGCCATGAATTTGCCCACCTCCAGAAATACCGAATTACTCCAAGGAATGACAATTCCCAACACGCCAGTCGATGGCATCCGCACTGGCGCGACAGGGATTAATCCTGGGATGGCAGCATTACTCAGAGTTTTGGGAGAATTAGCAGACGAATTGCGTCGCTC
>DOIX01000256.1:4216-9811 GCA_003511885.1 Cyanobacteria bacterium UBA11153 | reverse complement strand
TCCATCGATTTTTATCTCAATCAAAGCGAAAATTTAGAAGTAGCCCAGTTACTTTTAGCAGGGCCAGGTGGTGGAATTGGACAATTGGATGAATTCTTCACCCAAAGGTTAAGCTTACCAGCTACTCAGGTCGATCCGGTAGCATCCCTTGCCCTAGAGTTAGATGAAGACATTCCCTCAGTGCGGCGACCCGGACTGGGAACGGTGCTAGGATTAGGATTGCGGGAGGTTTGAAAAAATGTATAGCCTAGATGTTAATTTCTTAAAAGATAGAGATGACTACCTACAGACAGATCAAAAACCGGAGGGAGGAAGAAAAAAACCAGTTCAAATTGGTTCCATGACTCCCTTAATTGTAGGGGTTGTGGTAGGTTTGATTGCCCTCTGTGGAGTAGGTGGAGCTTGGTTTTGGCTTCAAGGAGAAAATACCAAGCTAGCAGAGGAAAAAGCCGAGTTAGATCAAAAACTAGCCGCAGCACAAGCTCTTAAGGGTGAAGTTAATAAAATTAATGAAGACATTAAAAAAGTGAAGGAGGAAACCAACGCGCTGGCAACGGTATTTAATCAAATTAAGCCTTGGTCAGCAATGTTGCAAGATATTAGGGAAAGGACACCTGCTGGTATCCAGATTCAAAGCGTTCAGCAAAATCAGGTGGTAAGCACAACTTCCACTCCTCCTCCCACTCCAGCAGCTTCTCCCAATCCCAATGCTCCCGCCCCTTTCACGCCTCCCCCAACAATTAGTCTGGAAATTTCGGGAACGGCTCGTTCCTTTGATGAGGTGAATTATTTTGTATTAAGTATGCAAAAATCATCTTTCTTAGAATCGGGAAGCACTGAATTAGTTTCAGCTCAGGTAATTGATAATCCCACAAAATTGGAACTACCTAAAGAGGAGGGAAATAAAGGAGCAGGGAAAGTAATATATGAGCTGCCGAAATTAGTGAGCTACAAGATTAAAACTAATTTGAACAATGTACCAGCTTCCGAAATCCTGAGAGATTTGGATCGGAAAGGTGCAGTAGGATTAGTCACGAGAATTAGGAATATTCAACAGATTGAGCAAAATAAAATAACGAAACCAAATACTCAGATAAATAGACAGACACCCACCCAAATAAATACACAGACACCCACCCAGACAAAGAGCCAAACACCTACTGGAGTTAGCACGCCATGACATCATATAATCTAGATTTTACAGAGGAAGGTCAGGAAGAAGCACCTAGTTACCCCACAGCATTTGGGATTACTTTCACACCCCAAATATCAGGAATTCTGATTGCAGTTTTAGGTATTGCCGGAGCCGCTTATCTGGGAGTAACTTTTGTCCAACCATTGTGGGAAGCCTATAATGCTTCACAGGCAGAAATAAAGGAAAAGGAACAACAACTCCAAGATACGGAGAAAATCAAAAAACAAATCGAGGATAAAAAAATAGAACTAACAGAGGCGAAACTCCAAAATAGAAAAGTCTTAAGCTTATTCGCGACTGAGAAAAAGATTGACACCTTATTGCTAGATATCAACAGCGTCATTAAAACGAGGCAAGGGCAGTTAACCAGCTTTAAACCATCAGAAAAAGCCCAAGCTCAGGGAGGAGATGCCGGAGATGTGGTGAATGATGGTTCTTTAGGTTCCCAAGTTAATGGGAAACTGAAACGCAAAACTTATGAGGTAGAAGTTGATGGTAATTTCGATCAATTATTGTCAATATTGCGACAATTTGAATTATTACAAACCCTCCTGATAATTAAAGAATTTAAAACAGAGGTGAAAAATCCGCAGGTGATTGGGGTTAGAGAGGATGGGAAGGTAATAACTGGAGTGATTGACGATCGAGACAAAGCATCAGATAAAGATAAAATCATTCCCGGAGGCAAACCTAAGTTGAAAACAAGCTTTAAATTGGATGCCCTCTTGCCAGTAACACCAGAAGAAACAAAGCAGGCAGCACCCGCTAAATAGGAGAGAGAATAAGAATTTGTGAGGTTTGAGGTTTGAGGTTTGAAGTAACTGTGAGGAGAAAATCGTGAATCAGGAACAGATATTGAGCGGAATTGCGATCGCAACCAGTGCTACCATCTTAGGCACGCAGCCCGTCTGGGCAGCTACAGCCCAAATCACAGGGGTACAAGTTAAGGCTCAAGGCAGTACCCTAGAATTAGTCCTAGAAACTACAACTAGCGACCAAAAACCACAAATTTTCCCCATCAACCGAGGTAATGATTGGATAGCCGATATTGCCAATACTCAATTAACCTTGCCAGAAGGTAACAGCTTCCACCAAGAAAATCCCTTACCCGGTATTTCAGGAGTAACAGTTAGTCAATTAGATACCAATAGTATTAGAGTAACCGTAAGTGGAGCCGACAAAGTACCCACAGGACAAATTATCCAACAAGAAGCCCAAACAATTACCCTCGGAATTACTCCAGCCGCTGCTACAGAGGCAGCAACTCCTCTCCCTGTGACACCAAATTCAACTCAATCAAACTCAACAACAACCTCAACTCTACCCAGCCTCACTAATCAAGAGTTATCCCCAACTCCAGCAAATTTATCCACACCAACAAATACTGCAACCAGAGTTGAAAACAAAAATTTACCCACAGTTTTACCCACAGCCACCAATTCTGTAACCCCAATCCTCGATAATTCACCCACCATCATTGCCCAAACACCAACACCTCAACCCTCCCAAGCCCCACCAACACCAACAACCCCACCACCACAAGTACCAGCACCTCAACCAGAAGTACTTTTCCCCAACCCCACCATCACAATAGATGGAGTTCCCGCCGCCCCATCTGGTACAGTACAACCTGTTGCTCCCGCCCCGCCCCTCTTACCCAGAGCAGTCGCCCCACCCGTTGGAGATATTGCCGTTTCCAACATCAATGCGGCTGCTAGTGTAATCGATTTAGGCTCCGCAGCAGTTATCCCCCGTCTTTCCTTACGAGAAGCACCAGTACGAGAAGTATTATCGCTCCTAGCCCGTTCCGCTGGACTTAACTTAGCCTTTGTCGGAGATGCAGGTGGCGCAGCAGCACCACCAGGTGGTGCGCCTGGTGCAGGGGCTTCAGGCGTATCAACGATTACTTTAGATATTGAAAACGAACCCGTACAAGACGTATTTAACTACGTCCTTCAACTCTCTGGATTACAAGCAAACCGTCGGGGCAGGACAATTTTTGTTGGCTCTCGTTTACCCCAAGCAGCACGTAATATTATTAGCCGTACCCTCCGTTTAAATCAAACTACAGTAGCGAATGCTTCCGCATTTTTAGCCACTCAAGGTGCAGAAGTGCAACAAGTTGTCGAACCAATTGAACGAGAATTTAACCAACAAACTGGCGCAATTATTCGCGAAACTAGACAACCCGCCGAACTTCGCCCTTTAACAGTAAATCAGCCTGCGGGTTCGACAGGTGCTTTATTACTGAGGGGATTATCAGTATCAACAGATGAGCGATTAAATGCGATTACTTTAATTGGGGAACCGCGCCAAATTGAAATGGCAACTTCGTTACTGACGCAGTTAGATTTAAGGCGGCGGCAAGTAGCAATTAACGTCAAGATTCTTGATGTTAATTTATTGGGAACAGATGCTTTTAATACTAGCTTTTCCTTTGGTATAGGTGATAGTTTTTTTAGTGTGGATGGTGGAAATGGTAATGTCAATTATGGCGGAACTAGACCACCTAGTGCGCTACAAGTACAGAGCAGTCTGGTTACTCCAACTGTCATTGGCAACCCTTATAGTGGAGCGAATTCATTTCTCAATCTCAACGACTCAGTTGCTATCAGTGGAACTGATCCAGGCACTGTATTAATCGATCAACGTACTGGTACCGTTACACGGCTAGCAGATCGAGGTCCATTAAACTTTTTCACTAGAAGTGCTGGAGTTTCAGGTAGCCCCTTTAATGCCGGAATTACAGACGTAACTTTAGCAACTGATAATCTGATTACTATTAATGCTGACGGCACTATCAATGCTACCGCAGGGACAATCGGCACAGCAACCGCTGCTCTGCCATCGCTATTCCAGTACCCTAAAAGATTTTTAGCTTCCCTCCAAGCGCAAATTACTAGCGGTAACGCTAAAATTATCACCGATCCTACTCTTTTAGTTCAGGAAGGACAAACCGCTGGTGTCAATCTAACCCAAGAAGTAGTCGGTAATATTAAGAGGGAAACTGAAACTAGTGATAATCTCACCACAGTAACAGTAACCACAGAAATTAAAGAAGCTGGTTTACTACTAAACATTGATGTAGAAAGGATTGATGATAATGGTTTTATTACCTTGAATGTCAATCCTCGCGTTACCTCTATTGGTACTTTGCAAGATATTACCATTGGTGACGATACTAACCGGATTGCGCTGTTAAATGTGCGGGATTTGAATACAGGTAAAATTCGCCTGCGAGATGGGCAGACTTTGATTCTGACAGGTATTATTCAAGAAACCGATCGAACTACAGTGAGTAAAGTGCCAATTTTAGGAGATATTCCGATTTTGGGTGCTTTATTCAGAAAGACGGAGCGGCAAAATCAGCGCCAAGAGGTGATTGTGTTGCTAACACCACAGGTACTTGATGACTCGGAACGTGCTTCCTTTGGCTACAATTACACGCCGGGAAGGGAGACACAAGACTTTTTGGAGCGTCGAGGTGTAGTTGCGCCGGGGCGGAATTAGGGACTAGGGGCTAGGGGCTAGGGACTAGGGGCTTGGGGCTAGGGAAAGACAAAAAAAATGTCCCCCTTGTCTTCCTTGTCTCCCTTGTCCCCCTTGTCTTCCTTGTCCCCCTGCTCCTCTGCCCTCAAGAATCCTGAAAATTTGTATCATTTGTTACGATTTTCTCCTATGTGGCTCGATTGAATTAAGTATTTTTACTCAAAGCTCTCGAAAATCCACATAATTTAATGGTTTCAACGATCCATATTGGGCTTACAGAGCCTAGAATATTTCAGTGAAACTTCGATACTGTGTGTGTTTCAGCAATTTGAAGTGGAAACTCTCCATTATTTGGAACAAAATTGCTGATCTTGCAACTAAGATAGGCAATATGGGGTCTAATTGAGTAAAACCAAGAGATCCATTCGTTTACAGAAGTTTAGAAAGGCAGATGTCCAATGAACAAGGGCGAATTAGTAGATAAAGTGGCGGAAAAAGCGGCTGTTACCAAAAAGCAGGCAGATGCGGTGTTAAGTGCGGCGTTGGAAGCCATTATGGAAGCGGTGTCTGAAGGTGATAAGGTGACGTTGGTAGGATTTGGCTCTTTTGAGTCGCGGGAACGTAAGGCTCGTGAGGGGCGGAATCCTAAGACGGGCGACAAGATGGAAATTCCGGCGACAAAGGTTCCGGCATTTTCTGCTGGGAAGTTGTTTAAGGAAAAGGTTGCGCCTCCTAAATAAAGGTTGCGCCTCCTAAATAACTGATAACTTGCAGCAGTGGCGATTCTCCGACAGTGGTTAAAACCACTGTCTCATAGCTCAAGTCAGTTAAAACTCATAACTTGCACCATTGTAAGTAAGCCAGAAAACCAGCCGTAGAATTAATTCTACGGCTAATAGCTCAAGTCCATT
>DOIX01000256.1:3465-3889 GCA_003511885.1 Cyanobacteria bacterium UBA11153 | reverse complement strand
CGAGAATCTAGAGGCTCTGCCTCCATGCTATTGTGAATGCAAGATGTCAGTTTCAATGGACTTTAGCTATTAGCCATGAACTTAAGTCCACGGATGGTTTGAGGGCTGACTGACAATCCAATTTTGCATGAAATCTAGTGGTGAAGCGACCAACTCATGGGGGAAATTTAGCTTGGGCAGCAGAGGTGGCAGGTTGTTCCCCTGCCTCGATTCTGGATTTTTCGGCTAGTATCAACCCTCTGGGAGTGCCGATAAGCGGGATTATGGCGATTGAGTCTGGATTAAAGGATTTGGTTGCTTATCCGGATCCTCATTATCGGCAGCTACGGGAGGCTTTGTGTGGGGTACACAATAGTTGGAAAAACCTAACCCCCCAGCCCCCTTCCCTGCGAGGGAAGGGGGGGCTAGATTTGGCTCTCCCCTC
>DOIX01000256.1:2042-3225 GCA_003511885.1 Cyanobacteria bacterium UBA11153 | reverse complement strand
TCTCCAGATAGGGAAGGGGCAGGGGAAGGGGTGGATTTAACTCTTGATTGGATTTTGCCTGGGAATGGCTCGGCAGAGTTGTTAACTTGGGCGGCGAGGGAATTGTCTCAATTGCCGGAAACGGTAATCTTGACTCCGGCATTTAGCGACTATCAACGGGCGTTGAAGGCGTTTGATGCTAATGTTAGGGGTTATTCTCTTTTAGGTGGGGGGAAAGAGGGGGGAGAAGGGGGTTTTTTATTATCGGATTCTTGTCTTCCTCCTCAGTTAGGGAAAGGTGGTGAGGGTTTGTTGTTAAATAATCCTCACAATCCTACGGGTTTATTGTTTAGTCGGGAAACTTTACTGCCTCTGTTGGAGAAGTTTGCTTTGGTGGTGGTGGATGAGGCTTTTATGGATTTTCTGCTGCCACATCAGGAGCAAAGTTTGATACCGTTGGTGCAGGATTATCCTAATTTGGTGATTTTGCGATCGCTCACTAAATTCTACAGTCTCCCTGGTTTGCGCTTGGGTTATTGCGTTACTCATCCTGACAGAATCGAGCGCTGGCAAAAGTGGCGGGATCCTTGGTCTGTCAATGTTCTGGCAGAAAAGGCGGGAATTGCTGTAGTGCAGGATACTGAATTTGCCGAACAAACTCGGGCATGGTTACCAAAGGCGCGATCGCAATTATTTTCAGGGCTATCCCGTTTATCTGGATTCTATCCTTATCCGAGTGCGGCTAATTTTTTGCTGGTACGATGTGATGTATCTACTTCCCAACTTCAGGCAAGACTCCTGAAGGAGAAAAGAATTCTCATCCGCGACTGTTTGAGTTTTCCGGAATTAGGCGATAATTATTTTCGGGTTGCTGTCAGGAGTGAGGTAGATAATCAGCGTTTATTGGCAGGATTGGAAGATGTGAGGTGGTGAGAGGTGCGATCGTGTCTACTAAGTATTGATTGTCTATAGCAATCCTAAATCATTTGTGTCAATTTTATGAGATCGAGATCCTTACAATACATGGGTTTCAAGCTTCTCACTTGTTACGACTCATTTAGGGTTGCTATAGAGTTGTAGCTTATGTAGGGGCGAAGCATTCGGACGACTAATTTTTGCCATAATTTTTGAAGTTGGTATCCGAATGCTTCGCCCTGGCCTAACGATTAGGACTAACTTTTGCCATAATTTTTGTCAAGGTGAG
>DOIX01000256.1:0-1763 GCA_003511885.1 Cyanobacteria bacterium UBA11153 | reverse complement strand
ATTCGGATATCAATATTTTTCGTTTTGTTGCCAATGTTTGTCGCCCGAATGCTTCACCCCTACAAAGGTTAAAATTCTTGAAAAGTTAAGGTTAATATAACAAACAACCAACAACAAACAACAAACAACCAACAACCAATAACCAACAACCAATAACCAATAACCAATGACCAATAACCAATGACTGTAGAATATGATTTAATTATAATTGGTGGCAGTAAGGCTGGTATTTATGCTGCGCTTACGTCTGCTTATTTAAAAGCTCGCGTTGCTTTGGTAATATCGCCAAATATTTATCAAAAATCATTAGAAAATTGTTTAATTTATAATCAGACATTTACGGAAATTAGTCAGATCCTTAGCCAAGTGCGTAATGCGCCTCAATTTGGGATAGAATTCCCAATTATTGATACAAATCAAGAGGAAAAAATTCCGTCAGTAAAAGTTAGCGATGCTATGGATTGGGCTGAGGCTGTAGTTGATAATTGTGGAGAAGAGTTTTCTCCGGTGATGCTAGCTTCTGTGGGAGTTGATGTTATTAATGGGGATGGGGAATTTTATCGTTTACCTCATTTTGGGTTTATTGTCAATAATCGGAGATTGCGATCGCGCTCTTTTCTGATTGCGACTGGTAATCGTCCGAAAATCCCTGATATCAATGGTTTAAGCACTGTCGATTATTGCACGCCGATGGATATTTGGCGGCAATTGGGCAAGGATCATACTGGTAGCATTAATATTTCAGACAATATTGAGTTGCCTAATCGATGGGTGGTGATAGGTGGAAGTTATCTGGGTATTGAATTGGCTCAAACTTTGGCCCGGTTGGATTGTCAAGTGACATTAGTTATTAGCGAAGCTCATATTTTACCGGAATCAGATTTAGAAGCATCAAACTTAATTCAAGGAGAATTAGAGGCGGAAGGGATTAAAATTTTCACCAAAAGTCCCGTGACTCAGATAAGAGAAATTGAAGGTAAAAAGTGGATACAAGCGGGAAATCGTGCCATTGAAGCAGATAATATTTTACTGGCTATGGGTGAAGAGCCAAATATTGAAGGTTTAAATTGGGAAGGGGTTGGGGTAAAATTCGATCTGGCGGGTTTGGTATTGAATGAGAAACTACAAACTACTAATCCTCGCATTTATGCTTGTGGTAGTGTGGCTGGAGGTTTAGCGGCGGCTAATCTTGCTCGTTATCAAGCCAGAATTGCTGTAAAAAATGCTTTATTTGCACCGCTATTTCAGGTAAATTATTTGGGAATACCTCAAATAATTTTTACTCAACCTCAGTTAGCCGAGGTAGGTTTAACAGAAGAGACAGCGAGAGAGCGTTATGGAAAAGATATTTGGGTAGTGCGACAATATTTTAAAAATCTGGATAAAGGACATATATTAGGGGAAACGACAGGATTTTGTAAATTTGTCGTGCGTCGGAATGGGGAAATTTTAGGCGCATCAATAGTGGGGGTAGAGGCAAGCGAGTTAATTGGCGCGATCGCACTCTCCATTCAGCATAAGATTAAACTGGGCGATATTGCCGATTTAGCGCAAGTCTCTCCCTCCTGTGCCGAGATTCTGGAGAAAACGGCGCAACAGTGGCAGGATCAAAGGTTACAGAGTAATAAAACTTTACAAAATTTCCTGGAAAGCTTTTTTAACTGGCGACGAGATTGGTCAAAATAAGATTATAGTGGATTTTTGCCCCCCTTACCCCTCAACTTTGGGGGAACTTGAATATTAAAGTCCCCCAGAATTGGGGG
>DOIX01000139.1:369-6330 GCA_003511885.1 Cyanobacteria bacterium UBA11153 | reverse complement strand
AAACCTTCTTCCCAGCTCCCCTGCACCCCTGCTCCCCCTCATTCAAAACAGATAAATTAAATGCGTAACGGCTTACTAGAGATGGGAAGTGGGGAATGGGAAATAAGCGGTAGAAAAGTTTCACCCCCATGACGGGGGTTGCGAGCTGTGGAAAGCTTAAACTTGAAAAATAACCCACCTCCTTTTGGAGGTGGGTTGAATCTGACATCTTGCACCATTTGCAACTAGAGACAGAGCCTATAGATTCTCGTTCCCAGGTTCAACCTGGAAGGGTTTGGAGGCAGAGCCTCCATGCTATTGAGAATAGTGCAAGATCTGAGTTGAATCAAACATGGCTCTTCGGTAGATATAGCGATCGCAAAAACTGATTAATCAAGGCAAACGCTGACTGGGAAAGAAATTACCAACTACCAATTACCAACTACCAAAAATGCGCTTTTCCACCACAACTACCGGAGAGCCATCATTTTCAACTGGGGAGACTTACTGCGAATCCCTTTTTAGTACACGCCAGCATTATATCGATCCTCACCCTCAGTATAGGTATCCGAAATTTCGGTGACGGTAAAACTCTCAAGGTTAGCTTGGAGCAATTCCTTTTGAGCATCGCTAAGTCCAGGTATATTGAGAACATCCTCTACTGTTTCGTAGGGGGCATTGCTAATAATCAAACCAGCTAGAGTGGGATACATCCCCGGAAACTGACGAAAATCTCGCACGTCACTGTTATTCAAATCAAGTTTTTTACCAAAGTCAGTTGCTAACTTGTCGTCAGCAGAGTTGCGATACTCAGCCTCAGCAATTAAAACAGGCGATGATTGCCCAGTTACCTGAGTCCAATCCATCGACGCTGCCATGGCACTGTCAGATAGTCCAAACCAGCCGAAGCTGCCCACTAACAATCCCAACACAACTACTAGACGAACCAAGCTTTTCATAAACTCTCCTCCTTACAACGGAAAAACGAACAACAGACAAACGAAACTCAAGAGAGAAGCACCTCTCTTTGGTTAGTTTAATTTTTGTTTTCTATCATCTCATCTTATAGCACGCTATAATTCAAGACCGATCAAACATTGTCTGTCCTGGTACAGCAAATTAGATATGGCTCTAAGATTAGGTGACACGGTTCCCAACTTTACCCAAGCATCCAGCGAGGGGGAAATCAACTTTTACAACTGGGCAGGGGATAGCTGGGTAGTACTCTTCTCTCACCCTGCTGACTATACTCCAGTTTGCACCACTGAGTTAGGGGAAGTGGCAAAGTTGAAACCCGAATTTGACAAGCGCAATGTTAAAGTCATTGCTTTGAGCGTGGATGGGGTTGAATCCCATGGTGGCTGGATTTGCGATATCAACGAAACTCAGAATACCACAGTTAACTACCCAATTTTGGCGGATGCGGATAAAAAGGTCTCTGACCTTTACGATATGATTCATCCCAATGCTAACGCTAGCGTCACGGTACGGACTGTCTTTGTTATTGACCCTCACAAGAAACTACGACTGACTATTACCTATCCTCCCAGTACTGGTCGCAACTTCGATGAAATTTTACGGGTAATTGATTCTTTGCAGTTGACTGATAACTACAAGGTGGCTACTCCCGTCAATTGGAAAGATGGTGATGATTGCGTAATTGTCCCTACGATTAAAGATCCAGAAGAGTTGAAGGAAAGGTTTCCTAAAGGTTATACAGTAATCAAACCCTACCTCCGGATGACTCCACAGCCTAATAAGTAAGATCTAGCAGTTGACAGTTGACAGTTAATAGTTACTCAGATTACTCTCCTGTCCATTGTCAACTGTTCGTTGTCTATTTTCCATTACATTCATGACATTATTTCTCTCGCTCCCGATGGTTGCTATATATAGTAGGTAGGGTGCGTTACAGGATAACGCACCCTACTAAGCTCTAACTTCAACAAATCAGCTAAAAAATGCCAACTAGTACAATACTTGTCATTAAGAAAAATGCTAAAATCAAGATCAAACCTGTCAAGTTTAACTCATGCTCTATTTGTTTTCCACCTGAAGTTACTTCTTCTTCTTCAAAGTGCATTTGGCGAATTGCGTCAGAAATCTCTCGAGCATCCCTGACATGGTGTAAAGCCTTCGTTTCACCATTCGGATATTTGACAATAAAGTAAGTTGGAACTTTAATATGGTCACCTGTAATATCAGGTACATCTACAGCAATCTGTTTGGCTTTTTCCTCAATTGTTTGGGGCTGTTTGGAAATAATGTCACCGGGATTAACTGTCAGATGCTTTCTACTTAGCGCATAACCAACCATATTTCCCTCCTGCATTTGCAGAATTTTGTCTCTGGGATCATTCTAAGGGTATCGCTCTTGAGTTTTCTCATTTTGGAAATGATATTTAATGAATGTTATTAATCCGTTATAATTTATATTTATTTAATTTTTTCATTTCTGGAATATCAGTCTGATGAGCGCGATCGCAATCTTTCTCCCTAACGCCGAAGCCACGAAATCCCTAGGTATTAAGCTGGGCAAATCCCTCCCTCCAGGAAGCACCATCCTCCTGGAGGGAGATTTAGGTGCTGGCAAAACCACTCTAGTTCAAGGGATTGGGGAGGGACTAGGAATCGCAGATCCAATTGTCAGCCCCACCTTTACATTAATTAACGAATACCCAGAAGGAAGAATCCCCCTTTATCATTTAGACTTATACCGCCTCAAAGTAACAGAAGTAGAAGAACTAAACCTAGAAACCTACTGGGAAGGAACAGAAAACCCATTAGGAATAATAGCAATAGAATGGGCGGAACGTTTACCCTATTTACCACAAACATATCTAAATCTAGAACTTACCCACTCCAAGGATACCGGACGTTACGCCCAACTTACCCCGTTCGGTAATTTTGATCTAACTGCAATCGCTTCGCCCGCTCTGGGCATCGCGTCACCCAAAAAGTAAATTTCCTCAAAACGTTTGCGCCCTTTGCGCCCACCTTTGCGCCCTTTGCGTTAAAAAAAGACCAGCTATAGCAAGGGACTAGGGGCTAGGGGCTAGGGACTAGGGAAGAAAGTCGTAAAATCAATGGTTTCAGGAATCGAGAAGGACCGCCCTGGCGGTTGCTATATAGCAGTGGACGAAGGCTTCCGATTCTCTTCATGATGTTATTGATCCCGATCCTGATGTGGCGGTTGCTATACAAACAGACAAACCCAATCAATACTCCTCTCGATCGTCATCTCCAGTAACTTGCCAAAGCCAAGGCGCGATCGCACCAACTATCAATCCTACCCCTACAGCAAAGGCTAAGACTATTCCCACTGGTATGCCAATGGACTCAAACCTCAGAAACCTTACAGAAACAGCGGTATAGTTTTGTACCGACAGAATTGCGATCGCACAAATCCATCCTGATACAATTATGCCTGACACTAAATTAGTTAACATTTTCATAATTTGTCTGCCTTTTGCTCGTTGTTAATTACTAAGGGCTAATTGTATTTTTTTGCGCTACCATTTTTCCTTGTCTATCCACCACTATTCAAATTAATTTTTGATTGTTTTAATGGATAAGAAATGACTTGAAATTTTAGTTTACCAAGAGGGTTTGTTCCCTGACTAGGTGAATTATTTTTGTACTCCATACTAAAAAGATTAACTTGATAAATTCCTGGTTGGCTAAAATTACAGTAAATTTTCATTGTTTTTGCTCTATTATCCTGACTATGACATTGTTCTAATTTTGGCTTTTCTTCTTGTTTAGGTAACTTCCAGAGTGGAAACTCCGTTTCTTTTTCCTTAATTCTGGAAAACATAGCGACAATCTTTTTGGGATAGTTGGGAGGAAGAATAATGTCAATTATGGCAGTTTTTTCAATCGTGGTTTGATATTCGGTTGGCGAAACTATTGTCAGATTTTCGGCAAAAAACTGAGGTGCGAGTATGGGCTGTTTTTCAAAAGAAGTATCAGTTTCCACTTTGTGCAAAAGTTGCCAATCTTCTTGTTGGGGTAAATGACTCATAATCATCGCTTTAGGAGGAAGCATGAGATAGTTTCCATGATAAGATTCCGCAGAATTACCAGAATTGGTGTCATCCCAAGTTGTATCTACTAACTGCCAATTACCTTCAACTTTGACAGCATTCCAAGCATGATTTGTCCAATCATAATTAGACTTTAATAGTCTAATATTTTCAGGAATTACATCTACAGGGGCTAAGTCTTGACGAATTTTGCCGAGAATATAAACTACATCTATCCCTATGGCTTGTCCTAGTGCTTTAAAGAGATTGGCATAACCTTCGCAAACTCCTTTGTGAGTTAAAAATACTGTTTGGGCATCTTGGCGAGGTCGTCTGCCTGTTTTCAGTACATCTAAATCGTAAGTAACTCGGCTGATAACGTAATCGTGTAAGGCTTTGATTTTTAAGTAGGGATTTGGTTCCTTTTTATCTATATATTCGGCAACTGATTTAATGCTTTTTTCTATATCTTCTGTCATCCCTGCAACTACTGGATGAATCATTTTTTGGTTTGGCCAGGGCCAGGGGGAATTGGATGTGGGCGGTTGCGGATTGTAGATTAAACGAGGTATAAGCCCATTGAGATGATTGTTAATTATCCATGGGTTGACTTGGATAATTATTGCGAGTATTAACAAGGAATATCCGAGGAGATATTTTCTTTTAATTAAGGTACGTTTTGTGGGTTTATCTGATAATTTATGATGGGTTTTGTTAAATGTTAAATTTTTAGCTGCATAAACCAGTAAGCCCATAATAAAAAAGATCGCAACTAATCCAATTAACATAGGACTAACCACAAAATTACCTATATTAAAGGTAACATTTCGATGGAATAGCCAATATCCCAACACTGAACTTCCTATCGCAATCAGGACTATAGCTCCAATTCTTTTCAAAATTAGGGTTCTCTTATTTTTTCTCCGCTTTCTTACCAAATCTAAAAATTCGTTTTCCAGGCTATCTGCCATAATATATCCTCTTTAACAATCAGATTAAATTCAATATTGTTTCTTTGACTACCTCTATCTACTTCTACTGATAAATCGACCGTGGATATTGACAAGATAGGGAACGAGATAACTTAGTAATCCAGAAATCCAGCGATTGTTATTCATTTCCCCATTTACAAGAGCATACCCGTGATTGATGGCAAATAATAATGAACCAATGACTAGGGCTACTTTTATTGCCGTTGGGGCAAATCTTCGATCGAATAAACAAGTTATATACTGATAGAGATGGCTAAAATTAAACCAAAAAATTCTATATGTTAATAAACTCTGTTTCTGGATGTGGTTTATATTAATACCAATCTGTCTAGTCAGTTTTTTGATGTTCATTTTACCGAATTCGATCTGGCTTCCACTCTTTAGCGCGCTGATTTGGGCTATTTCTGGATCTTAATTTCCCTTAATTTTAGTGGAAATCGCGATCGCGGGTGTGGAGGCAAAACCCTATCTCTTCTTTGGGCGCTTTGCACCATCGCACCAGGAGCTAGAGCCGTTTTCTAGCTATTTTTCTCTGAATCGATTACCCAAATCATACTCTACCGCAAGAGTGCGACAGTCTCCTCCTATATATATAAGTAAAATTTCGCGTTTTCAGGTTTGACTTTTAAATTATTCAAGTACATCTCCATTCCCTGACAAAGTTAATTAATATGAAGTGCCTGGAAGCCTAGTCTTGACGTTGTGGTGAGAACGTAGTACGATTTTCAAATTACAGAAATACTTATAACCTGGTTTTTTGTGCCATTTTTGACAAAAAAGCCAACTTATTCAATTGGAAGCTAGTCTCAGTATAGTTTGCAGAAAAATCATTCCTCAAGGAAACATACTACAAGTTAACCTTCGCGACACTAATTTTTAGCTTGTAACCAGGAGAGGGGATTGACAATAAAAGCGATATGTATATCTAAGCGAGTACAAAAATATAGTTATCGCCAAAATCGATA
>DOIX01000139.1:0-123 GCA_003511885.1 Cyanobacteria bacterium UBA11153 | reverse complement strand
GATGCTAAACCAGTTGCGATCGCATCGCGGACACCTAAGCGTTATCGCCATCAGTTTCACTAGTGCCTTGATGGGAAACTGAAAATCATCTTATTTAGTGTGTCTAAATTACTATCCTCTATT
>DOIX01000024.1:2717-4255 GCA_003511885.1 Cyanobacteria bacterium UBA11153 | reverse complement strand
ATTTTCGAGTTTCCGTGAAAAACTGTCTGAATTTTCAGGGGTGTAACTCTTATTCCTGGTACTTTTCCCAAGTCAAGACAGCACTCGAAGCTAATTGTTGTCAAGGTTAATGACTTATACCGCAAGCCCTACTTCATAGCTAACAACTAAACTGTGGAGCATCTCGTATTAGCTGCTCCACAATTTATATTTTTTCCAAGAGTAAATTGGCTCAAATTCTCCCCAGAGCAACCGCTACATCCCGATGACCTGAGTTCGGAGTTCGGAGTAGCCCTTTCAGGGCGGCTACGCCAACAGATTTCGGTGTTTTCCCTTGACTTTTTTCATGATAGTTACCAAAATTTCGCTCGTAATATCGATTTCTTACCTAAGAGATTTGATCTTAAAATGCTGTAAAGCTCTTGTTTACTGGCTTTCAGCTTTGGCTCTTTCGTCGAACTCAGGTCAAAACTGTCAATTGTCAACTGTCAACTGCTATAGCTGCTCCAGAGCTTAAAAACAATCGATTCTATCCCAAAAAAAATCAATCGTGAATCGGCAGTTAACCGATGCCAAATCTCAGGATATTCAATTTCCAGATAAGTCAGCAACCAATTAGCATCACCACCAGTTATCGCCATCTTACTCTCTGGAAACTGATAATACCAGTCAGAAATAAAGTCGCGAATTCCAGCCAATACTGTATAAAGTACACCAGAAGCGATCGCAGTTGTCGTTTCCTTTGCCCAGCGAGGCGGTAAATTCGTGGGTAGCGAGATAGCAGGTAATAATCCCGTACCCTGAGATAAAGACTCTAGCTGCAACCTCAATCCCGGTAAAATTGCACCACCAATCAAATTGCGATTACCATCTGCACCTGTAAATGTTAGTGCTGTGCCTCCATCAATAACTAGGATTGGATAACCGTAAGTTTCCCCTCCACCTAACAAGGCTAAAGCGCGATCGATTCCTAAAGTAGGATAAAGTCCTAACAGGGGGATACTGTCTAGGGTAATAATTTTAGTCTGTGGATAAGTTTTCCATAATTTAGTTTGAGCGGGTACTACGGAGGCAATATATAAAGGAATTTGACTCTCTAAATTAGAAACTAATACAGATGGTAATAATTCTCCTGGCAGAATACTAGATGCCCTACCTTGGATTAATAAATCGATAATTTCTGCGGGTAAATGGTTGGTATCCCAAGTTTCTTGAAGGTTAGTACCCATAAACCAAGCCCAATGGAGTCGGGAATTGCCGATGATTAATGCTAACCAGTTGTTTAGCATGAGATTATCCTGATTAGATCCTGCTATTTTTATTCATCAAGTATTGAGAATTAATCTTAATAAACTCAACATCGAAATTTCAATATCTATAATCAAAATCAACGAGACAGAATATCATCAAGCCAAAGTTGTAGATTTGGTAAAATACCAGAAATGATTGATTCACCAAGACGATACCGCTCCTGATAAGCTGCTACGCATTTAATTTGTATATCCCCACACTCTACACCCCTTTCGATAAATTTACTATCCAATTTAGATGCGCCGCAG
>DOIX01000024.1:0-2552 GCA_003511885.1 Cyanobacteria bacterium UBA11153 | reverse complement strand
TTAGATGCGCCGCAGCTTAGTAGTCATCACCATTTAACGGATAAACTCTAAAGGTCGGCTGTTTTGGTCTACTGATAAAAGCCACTCCCCCAACTCCTCGATAGTCAGCAATCTAATACTCAGGAATTCCTCAAAGGGCATATTCTTCAACCTTCCAGGCATAGTCAGTTTCCCAATTAGTACTAACAACCTCGACTACAAGTTTAACTGACCTACCGAGGGAATAGAAGAGCGAGCAGATTAGCAATTAGCCATTAACAATTAGCAATTAGCTTCTACTAATGAGTCCTTAGTTACAATAGCTTCAATGCTAGCTTTTTGTTGCTCAGTGTCAACATTAGTAATAGCCCAACGTAGAGGTTCCCCCCGTTTTTGCAATTCCGTTTCAATTGCTTGATGGAGTCGGTTAGGTGTTTCCTGTAAGTCGATTTCGGCGGTGATGAAATGAGTTGTCATTTTTCTTCCCCGTTTGGCTGGATAGACATTGTTGTGTCCCTTCAATTTCTTGTGACGTTAGCTTTGACAATGTTAGTGGTCGGTACTTTCTCTGAAGCACTGTCTCCCAAATGACTGTTTAACTTAAGAGTTTTAGAGCGAAAGACTAGCTACGCATCCTTCGGTAAGAACTTCAACGCTTGCCACTAACGTAGGCATTTCTGCCTGAGTCTGGTCAACTAGGGCTGTATTTCAAGCCCCGGTTATCATCGGTACTCCGATTTAACGGTGGGTTGTTGACTTTCGTTATCCTATCTGTATTATGTTTGCTGGATATTGACGGATTGACACTCCCGCTCAAGAGGGCGAGTTGATGAGGCTGATTCGCGACTGCGATAAATTAAATTATCGCAACATCTGCTGTGCCATTCCCCTCCCGAGCATCTCTTGTGCCATTCCCCATTATCAGGTACTTGCAGGCAAACCAAATTGACGCTGATAAACTTCCTCTTCCTTCTCTGTCACAATCTTTAAATTGGAGCGAGGATAGGCAACACAGAGCAAGACATATCCTTCTGCTTGTAATTGTGGACCTACTCCCATACCATCAGATTGATCTACGCTTCCTTCTGAAAGCTGTGCGGCACAGGTGGTACAGACTCCAGCATTGCATGAGTTGGGTAATTCGATCCCAGCGGCAGCGGCTGCTTCAAGAATTTTTTGATCTTCTGCCACTTCTATGGTATGAGTAGTGCCTTGATGATTGATTTCGACGGTATAAGTATTGGGCATTGGGTATCTTAAGCTTGAAAAGTTGGAAACAGATACTAAACTTGAACTGGCTAATTTTATCGCTCTCTGGGTTTCTACTCAATAGATTTCTTTAGTAGAGAGTGGGGAGTGGGGAGTGGGGAGTGAGGAGTGGGAAAGAATCAAGCTCTCACCACAGTAACCAAACGCCCACTGCTAGTAGTAGTCACTTCAGTGACTAACCTCTCCTCAATCTCCAAAGCATTACTTCTGCAATCGAAAATCACTAACCAGCCAAAATTTACACCTAATCGCGCCAAATAAGAATCCAACTGTTCAATTCCCACTGCCAGCGGATCTTTTTTCTTATCCCGCCACACCTTCAACTCGATACCGAGAATGACTTTACCATATCTCAGACAAAGATCCATGCGATCGCGCCCAATGGCATATTCTCTCTCCAAAGTCCCCCCACCATTAACTACCCGGTGCAAAAATGCCATTAAAACTAAATGTGGGGCAATTTCATGATAAGCCGCACTTCCTAGTAAAGGTTCCCCATGTTGTCGCCAGAATACCAAAAATGCTTCTAACAAAGCATCCGTATCTAATTCCCCACTTGGAGTTAACCAAGTGGGGCTAATATGGGGTAAAGTATCCTGAGTTCCTTGGGCTAATACCCTAGGAATTACTTCCCGATAGATAGGATTCGAGATAACTAATCCTCCAGATGAATCTCGTTTTAATAAGCCTAGATCTATTAAATATTGTCTATCGTCATTAAAAGTATCGCCGAAAGTCTGACCTGCCAGCATTGGTTCAATAATCGCTTTTACTCTTGGTTCCCTCAATCTTTCTGCTAAACTATCGAGATGAGTATCTTGACGAGCAATTAATATTTCTTTAGCGGCTATAATATGTTCTGTTGTAATATCTATATCAGTATCTGCTACTATTTCTTCGACAATTTCTTTCGCGATGGCATTAACTAGCCATGGTTGTCCTTGTGTTAGTTCAAAGGCTAGAGATACTGCCTCATCTGTAAACTTTTGTCCGGTTTCTGTGGTATGTTTTTGATAAAGTTCTGCCACTTCGGCAGCATTAAAGTTCCGCATGGTTAGGGAACGTACTTTAATATTAAAAGGACTAGAAGTATTTAATCTTTCGCTACCTCCAGAAGCTACCTTATAGTCACGGACATCTCGTAAACCAATTAATCCTACAGAAAGGGGAAAACCAGATGGGCGATTGGGATAACCATCTCGTAATTGTCTTAAAATTGAGATGAGAGCCTCATCTTGTAAAGCATCAATTTCATCAATAAATAGTACGATAGGGCGAGGGGAAGCTTTTGCCCAAGCACCCAA
>DOIX01000227.1 GCA_003511885.1 Cyanobacteria bacterium UBA11153 | reverse complement strand
TTCTGCGGTGATGGCGTGGTTGAAGTTGGAGATGGTTGTGGTTTCTGTGATGGAGTTGTTGAAGTTGGAGATGGTTGAGGTTTCTCCTGTGATGGTTTTTTCACATCAGGGGATGGTGTAATTTGAGTATTTGGTGAATTGTTTGGAGTTGGTGTATTGGTAGGAGTTGGAGTTTGAGGTTGTTCGGATTTACTTGGTTTCCATTCTGCGAGGGGACGATTAACAGCGTATTGAAAATCTACAGGAATTAACAGTACTTCTGATTTTTGATTGTTTGGCAGGTAAGGGTCAACTTGAGCATATAGGAAACTGCGATTAAAGTCTAGTTTTCCTACAATAATGCGATGTATTTTGCCATCGTTAAGTTCTATTTTTACTTTGGCTTGAGGTGCGTCTAATCCATACTCCTTAAGCTGTGCAGCCGAAATATTGTTAATAGTGCGATCGCTTTTTCCCTCTACTAGTAAGTTGACAAGAAAGGAAACAGTGGCATCACTGGCGGGAACATCTTGGGGATATTTCATAAGCCACGGCGTTTTTCCAGCGCTAATTCGTTCAATTTTGACTATTTCTAAGGGTTTTTTATTGAGGTAAATTGTTAAGGATTTAATTTGTTCTTCTTTAAAGGTGAAAATTTGCTTTTTCGTTGTTTTGACAGTTTCTTTTTGGGGCGCTACCTGGTTTTCGTAGAAATAAATAGTTCCTCCTAATAATAGGGCTGAAGTTAATAATATCCAGGTACTTCTCTGTAGCTTCATTGGCGATTTGTTGTTGGTTGTTTATTTTTGTTATTTATGCAAGTTGCTGATTATTAGCTTCAGGATTTTATTAGCCCCTAAATCCCTGTTAGTCAGGGGGACTTTTAAGGAAGGTTCCCCCCTAACTTAGCAGGGCTGTTTCATTCTCGGCTCGAAATTCCCTCCTGTATCTATCGAAAGTCTTTCCTGGCAATCCCTAGCAGGATTTTTCGTAATTTTGATTTCCTATTCGGAAATATTGGCTGAAACCATTACAGCATATAGGCTATAGAATTGAAAAATTAGACAATGAAACAGCCCTGCCTTATTAAGGGGGGAGTTATCTGAGCAACTGTAGCAGGGATTTAGCAAATTGGTATTGTTTACAGACAAAATTTTCCCCATTTTTCCCTTTTGACTAACGACGGATCCACCAAATTATTCCGGCTGTGCTAAAACCAAATAAAGGAACAATTGCTAGGGAAGTCCAACCTAATAATCCTGCTTGGAGTGATGTTAATTCAATCCGGCGGTTTTCTGGTTGTTTGGGGCGAATTGATAGAGTTTTATCATCGCGCTTACTTAACCAGCTTACGGAGTTGAGAAATACATCGCTATTAAGTTGTTGTTCAAAGGCACCATCGCTGGCAAAGGTTGAGTTTCCATAAACTACTAGTCTTGATTCGGATTTATTTTGATTATTATCAACTTTTTCTGTATTGGTGGGTGCAGGGGAAGGTGTTGGAGTTGTGGTGGGTGTGGGTGAAGGTGTTGATGTGGGTGAAGGGGAAGGTGTTGATGTAGTTGTGGGTGAAGTTGTGGGAGTTGGTGTAGGTGAGGGTTGAGGCTGATTTGAGGTAACTGAGTATCCGGCTTGACGATTCAAGGCTACACCTAATACTAACGGACCTGGGCGATCGCCTTTTTGCTCGTTAAACTCTAGAGGTTGCTCTTCTGGGTTGTTTTCTGCCCAACTTTCCTGATTTGTCATTATCAGAGAGGTTGACTGAATTCCTGGTATGGTTTTGGTTTCGATGGGACGTGCTAAGGGATAAAATGAATATCCATTACCAAAACGTTTGGTAATGGGATGATCTCCATAGCTAGTTACTAGGGCTATTGCTGGACCTAAAGCTGCTGGTTTTTCTTCTGAAGCATCAACGACAATTCTTGTATCCAGAGTTATGCCCCAATCAGCTAGTAAACTATCGAGTCCGAGATTGCGATCTGGATCTACCATTAGCAGCAAACTGCCACCTTTGGCAAGATATTGACTTAAGGCAGTAACTTCCGATGCAAATAGCCCTCGTTTAGCACCTGCAATAACTACCACGGAAGCATCTTGAGGCACTTCTGTGCGCTGGGCTAAATTGAGAGGTTGAGGGGTAAAATTTTTCTCGGTGAGGATATTGACAGCTTGAGATATTGCACCTTCAGTACCTTCTAAAGCAAGCTCCCCATGTCCCTGAAGAAAGTAAACTACATTATTGCGATCGCTAGTGATACTCTCGATAGCGTTAGTGATGGGAATTTCCTGCAAACGCTCTGTAGCATTTACCCTTTGCACTAGCTTTCTTTGGGAACCATACTCTAGGTAAACTTCTCCTACGGCATTAACTTTAAATTTTTCGGCTAATCCTAGGTTAACTTGAGGATCGACAAACTCAAATTCAAACTTTGAACCATAGCGGCGGTAATTACGCAAAATTTCCCTATCTGTAGGATTGGGAACAGGATCGAATATCCATAATTTTACAGGCTGTTCCAAATTTCTGACAATTTCTTGAGACTGAGGCGAAAGAGTAAATAACTGATTTTCGGTTAAATCCCAGCGCACTGAATAGCGAATCCCCAAAAAATTCACTAGGGCCAAAACTGCTATCATCGCCAAAGTTGCCACTACGGCATTAGTACCAACTTGAGTTGAGCGTCGTCCCCAAAAACCCGGTGCTAACTTATCCAAAAATAACAGCCATAAACCAATAATCACCAATCCAGCCGTCAACAACCCCAAAGAAATTGGGGACCATGCACCACTGACAGCTTGAGCCGTCAACCCCATAATACTCAAGATTGGCCCCAACCAAAACAGATATTTCAAATAACTCTTACCTTTGATATTTCTCATATACTGATATAGCAACCGCCAGGGCAGCCCCGACATTCTCAATTCCTCAAACTCTTGATTTGACTGCATTCTTCCCTAACCCCTAGTACCTTGCTATAGCACCATAAAAGAGGAGTAGGGAATAACTAAAACCCTTGGCGCTCTTTGCGCTAACCTTTGCGCCCTTTGCATTAAAAAAACAACCATCTTCAAGAGCGTTGAAACCGCAAAGCATCAATAGATTGCGCCGTCAAAAACACTCCCAAAACAATATAACTAGCAAATAACACAATACTACTAGTATCCAACACCCCTTTCACCAAATTATTGTAATTTTCCACCAAAGACAAATGAGTCAATACACTTCCCCAAAATCCCCCAATATTTCTGCCAATTAAATCCACCAACCACAGGAACAAAACCAAACCAAAAGTCATAAACGCCGCCAAGATAGAACTATCAGTTAAAGAAGAGATAAACATCCCCAAAGAAAGAATCGAACCTGCCAGTAAAATTAAACCCAGATGAGCTACTAATGGCACTGGGGGAGGGATTGGAGGTTTAGCAGCACTCAGCGCGATCGCCTCATACCCAATTAAGGGCATTACCATGACCATAAAAAAGGCTAACACGCCCAATAATTTACCCACCGCCACTGCCCAATTAGTCAGAGGTGAAGTCGCCAAAAGTTCCAATGTTCCCTGTTTCCTTTCTTCTGCATAAAGTCCCATGGATAGAATTGGCAGAACAAAGGTAGATAAAGAACCAATAACGCTTAAGAAAAAGAACAAAAACTGATAAGCATAATCCTCTGATTGACTTGGTATACCCAATTGTTCTATTTTAGCAGCTTGCTGAACCACACCATCTGGGCCAAGAAGAATCTGGAAGAAAAAAAATCCAGATATCAACCAAAAAAGTCCCGCCACTACTAATGATAGTGGTAAATAGAAATAACCCTGTAATTCTTTCCGAAAAATTGCCCAAATATTGGCAATGATGACAATCATGTATCTTCTCCTAATTTTGGGGAGCAGGGGAGCAGAGGAG
>DOIX01000025.1:14244-17463 GCA_003511885.1 Cyanobacteria bacterium UBA11153 | reverse complement strand
AAGGGACTAGGGACTAGGGAAGAAAGTCGTAAAATCAATGGTTTCAGGAATCGAGAACGCCTTAACCGCCCTGGCGATTGCTATATCTTGAAACCTGGTTTCTTTGGCGTGAAGTCTTTGAGGCTAGTTAACTGAAGAATCAGGATTTCAGGCTACGACAGAATCAGGCTTTAGCTTATCTGTAACTCGGGTTAAAATCTGTACCAAGCAAAATTAGCCACAAAAAAACCCGGTAAATACCGGGTTACACTACCGTTTATTTGGCAACTTAGAAAAATCATGATTGCTTGACAAATTACTTTTTTAATGATATATAGCCCTCCTATTGTCCAATAGCGCAAGTAAGCGGGCAAGCTGCATAAACAGGAGTTTGAAGAGGATCTGGTTCGCCATGGAGCCAGGTTAACCAACGAACTTCTCTCGGATTAACTCCTTTAACAGTTAGTGCGGCAGCACCACATAAAACAAGGAAAAGATTAGCTCCAATCAAGCAACCTGCTACGAGCAAAACAGCACTCATGGGCAAAATCGATTGTAGCGCGATCGCGAAAATTGCCCCGATAGTTGCCATCAACACCACCAAGGGAAATCCCACTACCAACAAGCAAACGGTTAATGTAAAAGTCCAAATCGAGAAAATTCTCAGTGTTACTAAAGAGGAGCTATTGAGCCAAGTCTCGCGTGTTGTCATTTCCATGGTCATTCGTCCTGTAATTTGTAAAAAAAAAGAAAGACTTACCGAAAAGTCCTTAATCGATCCTTCGGGATCGCTGCTGTTGAAAATCAGTATAGTGAAACGCTCAGATAAGATAAACTTTTTGTAATAAAAATTTACATTCTTAGAGGAACATTTATGTATCGAAATTGTTACGAACGGGAGAGAAGAAGTCTCAACCTACCGGGATTGTCAGAATAGTCATCAAGAAGAGAATAATCCCGTAAACCTTTATCATTAATGGTTTTTGACGAATAGTAAGATCGTCTAGCTTTCTTAAAATACAAGATTAATTAAGTTGATTTAACTCATGGTGAGACTTTTTTAACCAAAAAAAGTCTTAATTATCTTAACACTTCGTATTATTTACAGCGATCTTTCTCATAAAAAGATCGAGTCAAAAGTCAAACCATAGCTTCTCCCTGCCCTCCCCATCAGGGCATCCGCTGTACCATTCCCTATTCCCTATTCCCCAAGCTCTTGGTAAACTTAATCCGATATGCAATCCATGAGGAACAGATACCCTTGCTAGACGAACAAGCTAAGAAGACGATGCTGCGCAAGATTCCGCACGGAGTTTATATCTGCGGTGTCAAAGATGGTGAAAATTTGAACTGTTTTATGGTTAGCTGGTTAATGCAGTCATCTTTTAGTCCGCCGCTAGTGGTGAATTGTATAAAGAAAGAGACTGGTTCCCACGCAATGGTGAAAAAAACTGGGGTATTTTCCATCAGCTTTCTCGATAGCGGACAAAAAGATTTAGCTGCCCAATTTTTTAAGCCACAAAGTCGTGTAGGAAATAAGTTGGCAAATGTGGAATTTTACCAAGGTGAAGTAACTGGTTGTCCCATTATTCAGGATGCTCTTGGTTATATTGAATGCCAAGTAGTTGCTGTGGTGGAAAAAGGAGATCATACTATCTTTGTTGGGGAAGTTGTTGCTTCCGGTATCCATCGTGAAGGCGAGCCTTTGGTATTGGAAAGTACGGGATGGCAATATGGTGGATAGATTTGTTATTGGTTGTTAGTTGTTAGTTGTTAGTTGTTAGTTGTTAGTTGTTGGTTGTTAGTTGTTAGTTATTGGTTATTGGTTATCGGTATTTTGGAGATTAAATTTGGTTAACAAGAAAATTTAGCGATCTCAAACTTATGCCTCTAATTAAAGTACAATCATCTGTGAAAGTTCTAGAAGCAGCGGCGGTTGAAGGACTTCTGAAAAGTCTTTCAGGCAAGCTAGCAAAGCATCTGGGTAAACCGGAATCCTACGTGATGACTGCATTTGAACAAAATGTGGCGATGACTTTTGGCGGTACTTTCGATCCGGTATGCTACATAGAAGTTAAAAATATTGGCGCGATGCGTCCAGAAAGCACAAAGGCAATGAGTCAGGATTTTTGTCAGACAATTAATGAAAAATTGGGCATACCAATTAATCGGATTTATATCGAGTTTAATGATGCTAAAGGGAGTATGTGGGGGTGGAATGGCTCTACCTTTGGGTGAAATTCATTGCCCCTAGTTGTAGAAATATTCTATTTTATCCAATTGAGAAAATTTTAAAGTGATGAAAAGACGATCAATTATTTACGGTGGTGTTGGCTTTGCTATTTTTAGCAGTGCTTCTCTATTTTTACCTGTTGAAGCACAAGAAAAAAGAAATTTGACAAGAAGAGTAAGGTTCCCGCGTGGTGCTTCATCAATGACTTTTAATAACTCTGTACCTCTTGAGAGTAAGCATACTTATATTTTTTGGGCTAGTAGTGGACAACTAGTAACTGCTGATTTGACTTGGATGGGTCATCCTATTGAAGATCAAGGACAAGGACTTTCTGGTCTTTCTTTAGTTTTTCCAGATGGTAGCATAGTACAAGATATACAAAATAGTAACTTTGATACAACCTCAACAGGTGACTATAAAGCTATCATCGCTCAACCTTATAGACAAACCAGTTCAAGATACACATTTACTTTAACTATTAAGAATAAATGATGATTTATTCTGGGTAAATAGGGTTTGCTGCATAAAGTGGAAGTTTATCCCCAGCAAGACTTTTCCGGGAAATTCCCAGCCCGGGATGTCCCGATCCGGACGAGAGACTTTCCCCCTCACCCCCAACCCCTCTCCCTCAAAAAAAAGTAATCAATATAACTTAACAAAAGCTTGAAGGCTGAAAGCCGCTTAACTTCGTTAAATTTATTAAGATTAATTCTCAATACTTGACGAGATTGCGTCGTTTCAGCTATTGTGGTCTAATAATCCAAAGGGGGGCTAATAACCTTTTGTCGATTTTACATCTGATGGAGACCCACTTCAACTATTACGCCCCGCTCGACTATATTCAAAAAATTAGCACACTCGGTACGGAAAACCCTCATTTTAGGAAAAAAGTCATCAAACCCTCTCCCCTGCTCCCTGCCCCCCTGCTCCCCCTCTCTCAACACAGACCAATTATAGCAACCGCCAGGGCGGTTAAGGCGTTCTCGATTCCTGAAACCATTGATTTT
>DOIX01000025.1:0-14030 GCA_003511885.1 Cyanobacteria bacterium UBA11153 | reverse complement strand
AGGCGTTCTCGATTCCTGAAACCATTGATTTTACGACCTTCTTCCCTAGTCCCTAGCCCCTAGCCCCTAGTCCCTTGCTATAAATGCGTGACAGCTTATTATTCTTTTCTTCCCCCAGCCCCCAGCCTCTAGTCCCTAGCCCCTAGCAATAATCAGGATAATTAATTAACTTACCCCAAAGCGATCGCAAAAATACTGACGATACAAATCGCAGCGGGGAGTTACCTCATTTCCTTGTAAATTGACTAAGCCCATGGAATGGAGCTTAAAGGCGGCTCCTGATTCTACTCTTACTGGAGTAGTGGCACTAACAACCGCTTCCATCGCTGCGGCTAATTCTGGATGTTGTTGCAAATTCCATAAATGTCGCCTTAAATGATCGCTATACAAACCCGCTTCTGTGGGTGCTGTCTTCAATAATTCTGCTAATTTAATATCTTGTCGTGCAATATGATAAAGTGCCAGCCGAATTAAATAGGGATGCCCTGCTACCATTGCCATGAGAGGATCAACTTCTGCTATTTGCCAATCTAGCCCGTGTAATTGTGCCAAATTAAAAACTTGTTCCGGCGTAAAGTCTGGTAATTCTAAAGATAAGCCAACATTAAACGGCGATTGATTAATATCCATCGGGATGTAAACTTCCGTAGAATGTACTACTACTAACCGCAACTTTTTCCAAATATCCCGATTTTTAGCATCCTCATGCCAAGCCCGTAATAATCCGAAAAAATCAGCAGCAATTTCGGGATATTGGAAGACACAATCTACCTCATCCAAACCTAAAACTAAAGGATTATTGATATTTTGTAGTAGATATTCTTCAAAATAAGCAGTACAGTTATCCTTACTGCCAAAAATCTCATCCCAATAATCATGAAGCTGATTGTGTAATCGCAGTCGCCGCCCGACACTAGCACAAAACCAGCGGAGGAATTTATCAATATCAGTAAAAACCTTACCTTCAGCCAACTGAAGATTCAAGACAACAGTATGATAACCCTGCTGCGATGCGTGATGAAGAATTCGTGCCATCAAGGAAGTTTTCCCCATTTGCCGAGTAGCTTTAATTCTAATTAACGCACCCGATTGCATAATCGTTTCGCAACCGCGAGACTCAATCGGGGGACGTTCAATATAAAATACAGAAGCCAAATCTACCTGTCCTTCCGGTAATTCTGGCATAGCTGTTGGGAAAGGACAACTATCGGGTTGTGCCCAAGCCGGGGGAATTTCTGTCGCTATTTCGGAAATTTCTTCTGGTATTTTGCCCTCTGCCAAAATGGTGAGAATATCTTGAATAATCATGGGAGTATCCTCATCGCTACGCCATTCCCGCTGATGAATTCGATCCAGATAGCCCCGTAAATTATAATTAAGAGGGGAAGTGAGGGGAAAATTTACCCGAATTGGTAAAATAACAGGTTTAGCATCGGGGTGAGCATCCCGTAATTGTTTAGCCCGTCGTACTTCCTCCGTTACCATTTCACTCATGGCCGATTGTTCCGATAATAACAGGAGAAGATAATCGCACTGTTTCAATTCCGCCTCAATCCGTTGGGGCCAATTCTCTCCCCAACGAATATTTTCACCTGCCAGGAAAACTTCATATCCAGCACTAATTAAAGATTTAGATAATTGTTCCGCAATCCCCAAATCAGGATTTTGTGCCCGATAGGAAATAAACACCCGTTGACGATTGCCAATTAAGGGACGGGGTGGAATAATTTGGTATAGAGGGATTGGTTCTTGAATGCCTCTTAACTTACGCAATCCCATATAGGTTATGGGTACTTGTAAACTATTTTTCACTACATCATAAACCGTCTGAGAAATACAAATTCCTCCCGGTACAGCTTCTCCTTGCAACCGCGCTGCCACATTGACTCCATTCCCCATAACATCGCTCCCACTGAAAATCACATCTCCCAAATAGATACCAATCCGATGTCGGAGAATGTCCTTTGCTGATAGTTGGGTTGCCGCCTCCGCCAAAGCGATTTGAATTTCAATGGCACATAAAACAGCTTTTTGGGCACTGACGAAGTACATTAACAATCCATCCCCCAAGGTTTTGAGAAGTTGCCCTTCAAAACCCTGACACAAGCGATTCATTAACTCGAAATCTCGCTGGATGAGTGTTAAGGTATGGTTTTCGTCTGCCGCCATCTTGGAGGTAAAGGATTCCACATCCGTAAAGACGATAGCAGCTAAGGCACTCTCTCCTCGGAGGTTAAAAGGCAAAACTACGTTTTCAATAGGTTCCATGGGTGGATTGTTAGAAGGCACCACATTGCCCCGGAGAGACAGTATTTTGGTTAAGGATTTGCTTTGAGCTTACTGCTCCGAAAAACTTACTTAAACTTAGTTAAACTTGAGTTTAGCGTTTGCTTCGGCTCTCAAAACCGTAAGTGTCTGAGAAGTACAGATAAATCCAATTCTTGATTGACAATTTGCTTTCCTTAGTACAAACTCAATCGGGCAGCCTAAGTCTAGTCAACATTAGTAATGTTTTTGGCGATTTAATCAACCTCCTTTTCTACTTTTTGGCGAGTGGGGGCATTAGGGGTAGTGGTGGAGTATTTCAATTCATCATGTGCCCTTTTATACATTATAAATTTTTCTGACCTACCTCTCAATCGATGTTGTTTTTTCCTGAACTTACATACCTTTATGAGAAAGATTAATCAATCGTTATAGAAAAACTTAACTTTCCCCAATTCAGATCGTGATTTTTGCTACAGAATTTACCCAGTCTCATCAATTAAAACTCCTAGTTAAATAAGTGTGATGAGGAGTGAAAGATGACCGGAGAAATCTGTTGGTTACCGGTAGGAGAAGGGGATAGCGAAAAAATCTTGCATTTGCGGATTTATCCCAGTAGCCCTTGGAAACCTTACACGGCATTTCCTCAATATGCTGTCCCTGATTATGCCATGCCCGAAGGATCTAAGGGCTGGGCTACTTACCAAAAACTAATCAAAAGTGGTTGGACTTTGGTGAATAGCCCTGCTCCGGATCGTCGTCAGGTTATTTTAAGTTATTAGTTGTTGGTTAGTTGTTGTTTATTTTTGGTGATTAGTTATTTGCAGTTTCTGGTTTTTGGTTTTTGGCCTAACAGGGGATCCTGTCTTTCACAACAAAGGGTGAAATCATCAATAATTTACCAATTACCAACAAGCAACTTCTCACAACTAACAAGCAACTACTAACAACTAATCTGGATTTGCCGTAAATAGCGAGGAAGTGCGGGCGTGCCCCAACAAACCTGTTGTTCGGGGATATTACCTAAGACGGTACTCCTCGCGCCAATTACGGCATTTGCGCCGATTTGGACACCTGGGGAAATAAAACAATCAGTGGCAATCCAAACACCATTACCAATGGTAATTGCAGCGGTAATAAGTCTAAAATTGGGATCTTGAATATCGTGGCTACCCGTACAGAGGTAGCTTTTCTGAGAAATAACACAATGAGAGCCAACCCGAATTGAGTCTAAGCTGTAAAATACCACATCATCACCAATCCAACTATAGTCACCAATTTCCACCTTCCAAGGATAGGTAAAACGGGCAGTAGGTCGGATAATGACACCTTGACCAATCTTAGCGCCAAACAGCCGTAGTAACCAGGAACGGATGCCATTCAAGTTATGGAGAGATAGAGGAAATGCGATCGCTTGCACCAACCACCACAATAGGACAAACCAACCCGGACGACCGCGATCGTACCAAGATTGATCGTAATGACGTAAATCCACAAGTGGTTTACCATCAAAAATGGGTGGTTTGCTTGAGTCTAAAACAGCAGAATTGGGATTTTTACTCATTGGTTTGGTTATGATTTCGATTTCACAAACGGAGGAAGCGGGATCTAGTTTAGTTAGCATTCATCGCAGTTGATGAGGTCAGTTATGCAAAAGTACGATCCCTTTCTCAGTAAGGATTTAACTTGCGATTTTCGACTTTTTTCAAGATACTCTTTCTAATTTTTTCTGGGCTGTTTCTGGCTGTTTTTCCAGATTCAGGTTACCGCCAAACTCCATCAATTCATATAGTTTTACTTCAATGTTATACTCATACTGACTCAGTAAACGTCCATAAATGTATCCAGCCTTCCCATCCAAAAATCCCAGACGGATAAAATAAAAGATGATAAATCGCAACATGGGCTTAGAGGGAACGCGCACCCAGAGTTTTCTCAAAAATCGTTTCCGCTCTACGGGAGTGCCAAACAGATTAGCATGTAGTTTTTTAGTCCCGTCTTTCAAGTTATCCCGACTCTGGACTAAACTGGTATCTTCTGGAGATTTTCCTCGACGCTGCCACCACTCTTGGCAGTAGCCTATTTGAGAGGTTAAGAGTTCGAGAAAGCTCTCCTCAAGCATACCGTGATAGACATAAGCTTCCCAGTTAGAATAGCGATTATGGCGATCTAGCCAGTGGTAGATATTTTTAAAATCAATATGATCCATGTCATGCTTGAGGTAGCCAATTCGCCAATCTTCTTTGGCAATATTATTTCTGGCAATGACATGTTCGTGGACTTCGTTATCACCCGTATTGGGAATTGCTTCAGTATCGAGGGTTTCGTAGTGACCTTTTTTGTATTTGAACAAACGTAAGTTCCAATCTGGATACTTACCGCCATGACGAATCCACTTACCCAAAAAGTAAACACGACGGTTGATAAAGTAGCCGTCAAAATCAGGATTTTGGATAGCGATCGCAATTTCGTCCCAGAGAGCTGGGGTAATCCGCTCGTCACAATCGACAATCAGTACCCATTCATGACGGAAGGGGAGATTATCTAAGCTCCAATTTTTCTTTTTTTGCTTATTTTCCTTGGGTTGATCGTTAAAATAAAACTGGACAACTTTGGCTCCGTAGCCTTCGGCAATTTCCACAGAGCGATCGCTACTTTGAGAATCGACGACGAAGATTTCATCTGCTGGGGCGACGCTGGCTAAACACTTGGGCAGGTTGGCTTCTTCATTTTTTGCCGGAATTAGAACAGAAATGGGCAGTTTGGAGTCAGAGTAGGTCATATTTTAAACCTTTCAGGCGATCTAGATTGTATGGTTTGGCCTTTGGTATCAATTCCCATTCAGCAAGTTTGATTTATAACTCATCTGAAAGATAGCCTATTTAACAATCTCCAGCAAGTGCGAGTTTAGTTCCGTATAATTCTTTATGGGATCTTCTTCGCTCCTGCCGTTGGCAATCGCTAATTGGCTCTCTTTAGACATTACTGACATGGGAGTGGAGAATTGCTAATGTTTCCGAAAGCTGACTTAAGCGAGTTTCTAGCTCTTGTTTCCGGTTCAATAGCTGACGTAGCTTGTGGTAGCGCGCAATGGCAACGCTAATGCTGGGTACTTGATCCGGGGGACAGTGACGCGCCCAAGTTTTTCCATCTGGATCTAATCCACAGAGGCGATAACCTGTACGAGGGGATTCGTAAGTGATTTTGGCATCAGGTTGATTGATGGTTTCTGTTACATAGTCCATCAATCTATCGATTTCAGCATGACGGACTTCTGTGGTTGCCTCTTGGGGCTGACGGGGATGGGATTCTAACCAACCATCAACAATTGGTCCTGCCATGTAGATATCTTGAATTTGCCTGACGATAGTTTGCAATTCTTTTTGCCAGCCACTGACAATCTTTTGAATATCTTCGAGGAGGTTGATGGCTAATGCAGGATTAGCGCTGTGGCGATGTTCGCTAATCTGGGCAGGTTTAAATTTAGGCAGTGAGGGGGTTTGTCCCTGGTGTTTTTGGGCGGGAAAGGTTTCGACAGAGATGGAGAAGGAGGGTGGCTTGCCCTTGAGATTATGGTTTCGATCTGTTTGAGCGGATTCAGTTGGGGGTATCATGGTCGCAGATGCCATACGGGAGTCTGTCGATTTGTCTTGTGCGATCCGATCTAGTGCTGTATCGATCCGTTGTAGTTCTGATTTCATAGTTATCTAGAAAGTGGCACGCTCCAGGGTGTCTGGTAACTCAGAGATGGGGTTGGGGGTTAGTCAGTTGATTTTGCCGCACTGCACTAGTCCCTTTTCGGTCATTTTAACCAGATTAGCAAAATTTTACGATCGCCATTTTTATGAAAAATAAAAAGTTTCTCTCATTACTCTGTTTGTTGCTACCAATTCTCATACTGGGATGCCAAGAATCAAAAACCTCTCAAAATCAAGCATCAAGCTCACCTGTTGCGACACCATCCACTCCTTCTCCCCAACCTACTACCATTCCCGGTTGGAAAAAATTTGAGGGACGTGGCGCACAATTGCAGTTACCAGAAAGCTATGATGGGGGAGATCTCAGTAAAGATCTAGATGCGATCGTTCAGAAGCTAGAAGCTGGAGGCTCGACTTTTAAGCAGACAGCTCAAATTATTAAACAAAATCCATCCTTATTTGTGATTTGGGTTTTTGACACAAAAGTGGGTAAGTCAGGTGTCATGACTAATGTTAATGTCACCACAGAGGCAGTTGTTTCGGCAATTACTCTGGATATATACTTGGATTTATTTGCCAAGCAATTACCCAAAGAATGGCGCATAGTTGAGCAAAAAATAGTCTCGCTTGACCGTTATCAGGCAGGTCAAACTATCACAGAATTTACAGTTTCAGGTGTCAATGGGAAACAGATAATCTACACGATTAAGGAAGGAAACAATATTTGGAATGTGACCTTTTCTACTAGTGCAGATGAATTTGCTGAACGCCTGCCCACCTTCCAAAAAAGTATCAATACTTTTTGGGGAGGTTCTTAACTATTCATTATTGTATTGTGAAGATCCTTTGTGTATAAAATCATCTTGGTGACTGGGCCAGCACGATGTGGTAAAAGTGAATGGGCGGAATCGCTGGCGATACAGACGGGCAAAGAGGTTTTTTATCTGGCAACAGCCCAAACAGATCCCCAGGATATCGAATGGTTAGCCCGAATTGAAAAGCACGCCCAGCGTCGCCCAGCCGAGTGGCAGACTTTGTTAGTACCTGTGGAGTTAGCCGCCAAGATTCGAGATTGCGATCGCGCCAATTGCTGTTTGTTGGTAGACTCTCTGGGTACTTGGGTGGCCAATTGCCTCGATTTTGATGAAGAAACCTGGGAGCAAACTACAATAGAGTTATTAGAGAGTTTAACCCAGACGGCTGCTACTGCAATCTTGGTGGCAGAAGAGACGGGGTGGGGAGTCGTTCCCGCTTATCCCATAGGTAGAAAATTTCGCGATCGCTTGGGACAATTAGTCCGTCAGTTAGGCGCGATTGCTAACCCTGTATACTTGATTACAGGAGGCCACATTCTTAATCTCAGTACATTAGGAGTCCCATTGCAAATACAAGGGGGAAAATAAAAATTATTGTTCAAATTTATTTAAGATTTTCTTGAGCTTATTCTGACGCTTTTTTCGTGTTTTTTTTAAGTCAGTCATCTGGCTAGGTATCGCTTTTTATGGCATCCGCACAAGAAGTTAAACGCTATTTAGCTTACTGGTTTCAGTTAGGCAAAAAAGTTGTTGTCCGTAATGGTCAAACTACTTTATTACCAGAAAATGTTGTTGTTGGCAATGGCTACAGCGATGAATTTGAACAAATTTGGCAATATATTTTATCCTGCGATAGTGGGGATTGTTACCTAGAAGGAACCTGCCAAACTATTGCTGACTTATTGACATCTAAATGGGATATAGAAGCTTGTGCCCGCTGTCAGATGCCTGTGCCTTTATTTAATGTGGGATTACCCCCTGAGTCTTGCACTTGTTATGATATGCCCCATTGGCCTAATACGGAGTTACCCAGACCGCGAGAGCCTGTGAATACTCAAGAGCATTTAAGTTCAATTCGCGATCGCTTGGATCTAGTTGATAGTGAAAGCGATCTAATGTCAGGTTAAATACTTATTATAGTCAAGTAAGTAGTCGGACATAATTTTACATCATTTATTCACTCAATAGCATATTCTGTGTCATGCCTAATTTCCGGAGGGTGAAAGCCTAGAACAATCCGATCTTTAGGAATTCCAGCGGCTACGAGTTCATTGTCGCTGGATGATATCCTGATACAAGGCGGTGGTTAAAGAATTGCTTCATTTTTTTCCGCGATTCCTGTGAATCTAACCTTCTCTACACCTTCAATCATTTCTAAAGCAAATTGAGCAGAGGTAAATGTGCTGCTGTTGTCCACTTGAGCTTTAATGAGATTAGCGAGTGCATTGATATTGATAACTCTTTTTTCTTGATCTTTCCAAGGAATATTATTATTATCAACCTTTTTATCAATTGGCTTTCCTTCTAGGTTTTTCAATTTTTTGTAAAATATTTCGCCCTCATCATCTGAATCCAATCCAAAATGCAAAGTCTCTGGTTTTTGATGAATATCTACTGTTTTGATTTCTCCTTTAAATAAGCAAATTAGAACATTAGCTGACAGACGTTCCATCCGTAGTAATTCAATCTTTTTTGTATCATCAACAAGCCGATCATTATGAACTACTTCATCATAACCATCAACAAGTAAACCCTGCCAACCTGACACTATATCTGAACGGAGTAAAAAACCAGTTACTGTGGGGTAATTATTAACAGCAGGATTTGTGTTGTTTTCTTGATCGCGTTTATGATCTGATGTAGTTACTCGACCAATACTAAATGCTCCATCTAATAAGCATTCTATCCAAAGAGAGTCAATATAAAAAAAACGAATTGATTCTACGGGTAACATCTGTTCATCAGGAACGAGATAATTAAAAGGTACACCTTTAAGAAGAATTAAATCTTCAAACCACTTAGAAATACTCTCAGGAAGTTCAGGATTAGGCTGATTATAAAAGGGTAAATGAGTTTCTATATCTTGTAAGCTTTGTCTATGAGTGCGTTTCCAATTATAGAGACTAATTGATAAATTTTTACTCTGTAAAGCTAGTAGTCTTCCCAGTTCCCAAGCCGCAGAGTATGAAACATCAAACATCCCATTATCAGGATTATATCTTACTAACTCATCGGCGGTACGGATTGGTAGAGTAATGTCATTGTTAGGGTTATTTCCTGGTATTAAAGGACTATGATACCAAGAGAAGGTTTTCCCTCCTTGTCGTAAAAAATGGGGTAGGGGAATATACCCCAGAGATAGATATTTTTCAGCTTCAGTATTAGCAATTGGGGGTAATCTTAGGGTACTCGGTTCTCGGTTAATATTGGTCAAAAGTCCTTTGAAACTTTGCTTTTCATCAATACAAGAAAAACTCCAACTTTTTAGGCTGACTAAACGAATATCATCATTATCTCCAGCACCTTGAAAGTTAAAGCCATTATTATCATAACGTTGTTCTAAAGAAACAAGATGGACGGTACTTTGACCACTTTTTTGAGGAAGTCTGTTACAAATAATAACTGCTAATTCATCCCCGACTAAATTTCCTTGGTCATCTGTACCTTGACGTACATGACCTAGATAAGCTAAATCTTCTTTTGTAGGTAAAATTTTGTCTAATAGTTGTTTTTTAACATCAATAATTATTACTTTATCGTCTTCATGTTGTCCAGATTCTAGGGAAAAATCGGGAAATTTAGCAGCGTTAATATTAATATCTTTTAAGGTTTTAAGGGTAATAATTTGGGGTTCTGGTGTTTCTACTTCTGCAAATAATAATAAAGCTAACCAAGGAGTATCATTATTCCCAGTAACAGCTTGGCGTTCCCAAGGTAAGGTACTACGGTTTAAGATAATATGAGGTAAAACATTAGAATGTTCTCCTAAGCTACCATCTGGGGGGAATACAGCATGAATATCTGTTGGTTTTAAGTCAAATCTTTCTCCTGAAACTGAAAAACGAATAGGTTTAGTCTCATGAGTTATAGATTTCCTATCGGTTGTAAAAGTAGATGTAGGTATTGTCTTGCCGTCTTTACTCTCTATGGTTTGTGTAACAGTAATCTCATAGTCACCATCTTTTAAGGCTGGCTTATGATACTGGATAAATTCAATTTTGGTGGGTTCAGTTGTGGTTGTTTCTGGCATTGTTTGCTCCTTATAATAGTGATTAAACTAAGACTCCAATTTTAGGTGAAGCCAAGAAATTATCAGCAACTGTTGAACTTAGAGCAATTTCGTCACTGTTTAAATTGAGTGCTTTTAGTAGGGTTTCTCTGGTATTTTTGACTGAGTTATCTACGATAGTGCCACGAATGTCTTTAGTTTTTTCCTCCTGAAAAGTGCTAATTATTTCCCAATGATAAGCATTATTAATTGAGTCAGTGCTAAATTGTAAATTACTGCGATCGATTGCTTTAGTTGCTCCCGAATCTGGTTGTTTTTTCGGTTTAATTTCCACCCCAGATATGGTATTTTCAATAAATTGATTACCATTCAAATCAGGGGTTAATGATTCGCCCCAAAGTCCGACGGGAACTTTTTTCGTGAGGGGCTTACAAATAAAGTCGTTTCCAACATTGATTGGGTTTCCATCTCTAGTCATGGTAATCGTTAAATCTGACGTTAATTGCTCCGAAGTGACTGCCATTGAACCGATGCCAAATTGGGTATTAATTTCCTGAATATTAAACTGGACATTACAGGTTTTAATCGGAATTATCGAATTAGTCACTAAGCAGAAGTTTTTAGGATTAATAACCCCCAAATCTGTTTTATCATCTTGATTAACTTTCCTGACTAAACCATCTTTGACTGCAATGCTACAAATAGCATCATTAGCAGGGAGGAAAGAGTTTTTAAACTCATTCCAGTTAATGGCTGTGGGGGCTTGGGAAGCACTGCTACCAAAGCGCACATCAAAAGAAATAATCCAAAGATGAATTTGAGCAATACCTGTAAATTCCGGTCCCCAGATGTGTAAATTTGCCCCTAGTTCAACGGTAATATGTTGAGTACCAAAGAATTGGAAGGTATAGGATACTCCCATATCAACATAGATAGAAATATCATAGTGATAGGGTTTCCAAGACATCAGAAAGTCTGCCCCGGCGTTAAACCAAGCACTCAGAGAACCACTATTCCAGGTGGTTTGGAGGTGTCCCCCTGCCATAATAGCGGAAGGAGTTAGGGCAAAATAAGCATCGGCTTTGAGATAAAGTTCAGGGCTAACTTGCCAGTTTAGGCCAAGGCGAGGTACTTTCGGATAATGGTCAGGAACTTTAAAGAGGGGATGATAGCCCCCTAAAGTCAGGACAAAATCGCCGTCGTGTTTGTTAGGGGCAAACCATGTATAAAAGGCAAAGCCTCCGGTGAGATGACAAGCTTTAGAGAGGATATAGGAATTGGGGGTAAGTTGGGCAATAATACCGAGAAAACCTTCGGCGGGGAGGAAGCTGGCTTTGAGGGCAAGTTGTACCTCTGCTACTGGAGGTACGTCTGCACCTACGTTTGGGGGAGCAATAAGGGTAGCTAAACCCAAGATATTCAGTTCAAAGCGGTTGCCAAAGGCGATGGTAAGCAGGACAAAAGCATCAATGATTTTGAAGGAGTTGAATTTAACGCCAATGGCGAGGAATATTTGTCCGGTTTCGGGGGGAATGTAGTCTCGAAGTTTGGTTAGTTCGGCTCTCTTTCAAGTCAAGTGATAAGGAGGACTTATGATTGACAGAAAGCTTATAGGGCAAGACTTTCAGTTCAATATTTTCAGTAATCTATCAGTAATATGGGGGTTTTCCACTCTAACTGCAAGAGAGCCATACTTCCCAACTCTTGCCCTTCTCCTTCGCGATAGAGATAATCACTCTCCACTACCCATTGACGTTTTCCACTGGAGCTAGTGCGCGTTATTAACCAGCGATTAGGAACTGATGGGAAAACCGTTTTAGTCGGGTTATTCTCCTCCCTAACTTGAACACCTTTTGTCAGAGCATCTGGCAATGCCCAATGTAAATGAATTCCCGCTTTCAGGTACAGATTTTGATTTTGAAAGGGTTGAGAAACGATCTCCTCGCTAATATTGGCAATATTAGCATTTACGTCTCTTTTTCCGTCAAAATAAGGAAGTCGGCTAAAATCTGCCATCGCTTCGACGACTAGGCGATTGCTGTTAAGATACAAAGCATCTAAATGAATGGGAACCATTAAGATATTATTCATAAATATGCGGCTTCTTACGAGTCTACGGTTGCTTAATAATTATTGATCTTTATCTGAGTTAAAAACTTTGTTGCTAAAACTCTAGCGATTTCTAACTTCGTAGAGTACAGTTTTTTAATTTGAACCATAGATCAACAAAGATGACTTGGCTAGAGCGTGATATACTACACGGAGTCCGAAACTGTTATAAGCTATTTTTGCCAATGCTCGATTCAATATCTATATAGTAGAATACTCTTTTCTACTCTAATACTCTTGATCTATATAAATGATGTAACAATTTGTAATAATGATCCCAAATCCGGGGAATGCTACCCCCGTTATGATCGGGGTGGCGAGAGTGGAAATATAGCGGTTCTCAGTTGGATCGAACACAGTAACCGCAGTGACGAAACCAACTGAGGATATCTTGCGGGGCATCGCATCAATCGCTGCGGTGATGGCTTGATCTAAAGCTGGATAGCTACGAGCTGCTTGAGTTCTAATGAATTCCTTGATTTTAGACCAACCTAGCTCAATCGGGGAAAAATCAGGGGTGCATCAGACTCAATTGATTGGAAAAAGTTAAAAGTTATAGACATCTGACGCACCCTAAAGCAATTCTTTTGGTAAGCGCCGAGGTATTTCATAGTTTAAGAAATCATAAGCCAATATCGTATTGGGAAAAATCGCTTGGGCTTCTGTCAGTAAATCGTTTAAATTAATATCATTTCCTGGTGCATAACGAGGGCTAAAGTGTGTAGCAATTAATTGCTTAACTCCAGCACCCAAAGCCACTTGTGCCGCCATAGTTGAAGTAGAATGTAAGCGATCGAATGCTAATTGGGCATCTTGGTGAGAAAAGGTACTTTCATGAACTAGTACATCAGCATCTTGTGCTAATTCTAACGCTCCATCACAGTAAACTGTATCTGTACAATAGACAAATTTCCGACCAATTTCTGGCAGGGCACATAATTCCGTACCGTCAATTTTTCGTCCATCGGGTAAAGTTACCATTTCCCCCCGTTTTAGCTTGCCATAAAGAGGCCCAGAAGGAATTCCTAAAGCCTTAGCTTTTTCCACATCAAAACGTCCGGGACGATCCTTTTCTTCAACTCGATAGCCAAAAGCAGTTACTCGATGTTTAAGACTACCACAACTGACAATAAATTCTTCATCTTCATAGATAATTCCCGGAGTAATAGTGTGAATATGTACTGGGTAAGCTAAATGAGTGTAGGAATATTTACTGCAAGCTTTTAAGTATTCACCTAAACCAGGTGGGCCATATATATCAACTTCCCGAACATTACCCGCTAAACCACAACTAGCCAATAATCCCATTAAGCCAAAAATATGATCTCCGTGCAAGTGGGTAATAAAAATACGGCGGAGTTGACTAGTTTTAATCTCGCTACGCAATAACTGATGTTGAGTACCTTCACCGCAGTCAAATAGCCAGAATTCCGCCCGCTGAGGCAGACGTAGGGCGATACTAGATACATTACGCGATCGCGTCGGTACTCCGGAGCTTGTTCCTAAAAATGTAATTTGCATTTGGGAGAATGGGGAATAGGGAATTGGGAATAAAATATCCGATCAGTATAGCAATCGCCACATCGAGATTGACAGAAATAACCTCATGAAGAAAGTCTTTAAGCTTTGCTTCATAAAGGGTGCGATCAACATGGATATAACTGTCAACTGCTATAATTAGCCCGTAACGATTAGCCATTAATCATTATAATATTAAAATAATGAAGTAGGAGATATCAATCCATGCCTTCTCCATTTCCAGGGATGAACCCCTATTTAGAAAATCCCCTATTTTGGTCAGAAGTACACCATCGATTCATTACTGCGGTGCGTCACAAATACTGTAAAACAATTCACCGCAAGGATGGTTATATGTATGCTTTATCCACCTTTGTCCAGTGAATTAGCAATTAG
>DOIX01000347.1:13130-26307 GCA_003511885.1 Cyanobacteria bacterium UBA11153 | reverse complement strand
TTCCTGAAACCATTGATTTTACGACTTTCTTCCCTAGTCCCTAGCCCCTAGCCCCTAGTCCCTCGCTTTACTTCTGCAAATAATGAGATAAATGCTATCGTTAAGGAATCGTTAAGTTTCATTAACGATTGTTTCGTTATTTGTTCCAATCGCACTCTCACCGATTCACTCCTGCCACCAGGATTAAGCCTCTACCTATGATTCTCCAGCCACCCCTTTCCTCAAACAACTACCCTGCCCCGTTTGATGATGAAGATACCCGGCAACCGGATAAACCGGAAGAAGCCTGTGGAGTTTTTGGCATCTATGCCCCAGAAGAAGATGTCGCTAAATTAACTTATTTTGGTTTATTTGCCCTACAGCATCGAGGTCAAGAATCAGCAGGGATTGCTACCTTTGAAGGAAACTCGGTGCATCTCCACAAAAATATGGGGTTAGTATCCCAAGTCTTTAGCGAAGAGATTTTGCACAAGCTGCCAGGAACGATCGCAGTTGGTCATAATCGTTATTCTACAACGGGTTCCAGTCATGTAGTCAATGCTCAACCTGCTGTAGTGGAGACTCGGTTGGGACCGCTAGCCCTAGCTCATAATGGTAATTTAGTCAATACAGCCGAACTCCGAGCATATTTACAGGAGAAGGACTGTAACTTTGTGACAACCACAGATTCAGAAATGATTGCGATCGCAATTGGTGCAGAAGTTGACAGTGGGAAAGAATGGTTAGATGCTGCTATTAGTGCATTTAATCATTGTACAGGAGCCTATAGTTTAGTAGTTGGTACTCCCGAAGGTTTAATGGCTGTGCGAGATCCCAACGGAGTTCGTCCTTTAGTAATTGGTACTTTAGAGGGTAATCCAATCCGCTATGCTGTCGCATCGGAAACTTGTGGTTTAGATATTATTGGTGCAGAATATTTACGAGATGTGGAACCTGGAGAATTAGTCTGGATTACAGAGGCAGGTATGGCTTCATTTCATTGGAGTCCCAAACCAGCACGGAAGCTTTGTATTTTTGAGATGATTTATTTTGCCAGACCTGATAGTGTCATGCACGATGAAACATTATATAGCTATCGGTTGCGATTAGGTCGTCAGATGGCAAAAGAAATACCAACCCAAGCAGATATTGTCATTGCAGTGCCTGATTCAGGAGTTCCTGCTGCCATTGGATTTTCCCGAGAATCTGGCATTCCCTACGGTGAAGGATTAATTAAAAATCGCTATGTTGGCCGTACTTTTATTCAACCAACCCAACACATGCGAGAAGCTGGTATCCGGATGAAACTCAACCCTCTCAAAGATGTCTTAATCGGTAAACGAGTAGTTCTCGTAGATGATTCTATTGTACGGGGAACAACTAGCCGCAAAATAGTCAAAGCATTGCGAGATGGGGGTGCAAGTGAAGTTCACATGCGAATTTCCTCTCCACCTGTGACTCATCCATGTTTCTATGGTATCGATACGGATAGCCAAGATCATCTCATTGCCGCTACCAAATCTGTAGAAGATATTGGCAAGCAAATTGGTGTGGATTCTTTAGTTTATTTAAGCTGGGAGGGGATGATGATTGCCACCCGCGAAGAATCTAACAGTTTTTGTTCAGCTTGTTTTACTGGCGATTATCCTATAGCCATACCAGACAATATTAAGCGTTCCAAATTAATGTTGGAAAAGGTTAAGGTTTAAGGTAAAGTTTTCAGTTGTGAGTTTTGCTCTATAATGCAAAACCCACAACTTTTCAAGGATATCATTCCTAATTCAAACCACAAAACTCGTCAGTCTTGAGGAGAATCTCGCCATAATCGGGTATCCATGCCAACCATTGATTATCGTCGCATTCACAGAGTAGCCAAGCTTCATCAAAACTGTAAGCAGTGGGAGGGTTAAATAATTTCACCCAGGTAGAAGGCTGATATTTGGGTTTTGGAGGGGCAGAGTAGGTGCGGAGGTTTTCCCAGGCGGTAGCAGGACTTGCCTTGACTAAGATTGGGGTAGACTTGTAGGACTGGACATCTGATTGAAGTGACATAACTACATCCTTTAGTGCAAAAAAAACGACACCCAGTTGAAGTGGCAGCCTTCAATCCAGAGCAAAGTTGTCAGGCACAAAATCATTATGTAGCTTATACTACAGATTTTTCAGAAAAAACATGCTGTTTCTTATTATAACTTTACAGAAGAGAGGGATGGTAGTCCCAACCCACCCTACTCCTGTAGCAACGGCTAATCAACGGCTTACTCAGATTTATCAATATATGTATTGTAAAACTTCATTAAGTTTATAGTCAAAGATAGTCACGAATAGTATATCCTAACTCAGGAGCCGGATGCGCACGCCAGGACAACTGCTTTCAGGGCGGTCTTTATTTACGAGGAAGGAAGTCGAGAGTGCAGCTAGCAGAAAGACACATTATTAAATCTACAGAAGACTCTTTTGCCGAGATTGATGAATTAGCTTTTAAATCCAAAAATCTCTACAACGCTGCTAACTACGTTCTTCGCCAAAACTTTCTCTACGGCTGGGGATATCTCACTTACAAGAAAATGGCTTCCTTGATGAAATCTCATCCAGCCTATCAAGCACTACCTGCCAAAGTCAGCCAACAAATCTTGATGGTATTAGACAAGAATTGGCAAGGTTTTTTCGAGTCTCTGAAAGCTTATAAAAACGAACCGACAAAATTTACCGGCTGCCCTAAGTTACCAAAGTACAAAGATAAAGTTAAGGGGCGAAATCTCCTCGTTTATACAGTTCAAGCAATTAGCAGCAAACAATTAAAAAAAGGAATTATCAAACTTTCCGGGACGGACATTTCGATTAAAACAACTGTCAAGTCAGAGAAAATTTGTCAAGTAAGAGTAGTGCCCAAATGCGATTGTTACATAATTGAGGTAATTTATAATGAACAGGAGTCCACCATCAACCAAGATAACTCATCAGCCGTAGCCAGTATCGATCTCGGACTGAATAATTTAGTGGCGCTAACATCAAATCAACCAGGATTTATTCCTGTACTGATTAACGGGCGGCCGCTCAAATCTATCAATCAGTTCTACAACAAGCGTAAATCCCAATTACAATCTCAATTGAAAGGCAATCTCAAAACCTCATCCAGAATTCAGCGCCTGACTCGCTGCCGCCATCAAAAAGTAGATAACTACTTACACGCATCCAGTAGGCTGATTATCGATATTTTGAGCCAGAATCAGATTGGGACATTAGTAATTGGGAAAAATCGGCAGTGGAAAAACGGCATTAATTTAGGGAAACAGAACAATCAAAACTTTGTCAGCATTCCCCACACTCGCTTAATTCAGATGTTGGAATACAAAGCTAAATTAGCGGGAATTAAAGTGATAATACAGGAAGAATCTTATACTTCAGTTTCTAACTTTCTTAATTTAGATCCAATTCCTGTTTACGGTGATAGCGATGCTGAAAGCGTAGAATTTACTGGCAAACGCATCCAGAGAGGTTTGTACAAAACTGCAGATGGTTTGTTAATTAATGCTGATGTGAATGGGTCTTATAATATTATGCGAAAAGCACTCCCAAAAGCTTTAGGCAATGGGATAGAGAGCTGCGTAGTTCAGCCCAGGCGGGTTAATCCGCTCAAAGTAAAAGCGAAGGGGGAGGGGCTTCACGCCTCCCATGTCATGTCATAGATGACTATACTTTTACCAGCTATAACCAGCAACGCCAGGTTAAAATAGTAGTTTCTCTAATCTCGATCGCAACCAATCCAATCCTCATCCAAAGCTCGATCCAGAGTAAAACAAGGTTCTTCTGGTATTAAATCTGGATCTAGTTGGCTAGTTTTGAGAAATAGCTTCCTAGCATAAGTATATTCAGATAGGAAACTATCCTGTAAATATCTTTTGAGACTGGGACTTGTTTTTAGTCTTTTTTGAATTTCAATCCTAAAATTAGTAATCTCTATATCCCAACCCCTCAAACAAGCCTCTCGTTCAGATTCCCAATACTTAACCTTAAGCAAGTGTTCGCAAAGCCGCATCAGGTAGCTACTAATTGCGTGTTTATCGCTTTTTCCCAAACTTTCTAACTCCTCAATTAAATTGTCCAAATCTATAGGATCGAAATCCCCATTTCTTAACTGATTCAAAGTTTGTTCTAGCCAAAGTTGGTAGTCTTGTTCGTAAAGAGAGATTTTAATATCTGTTGTCAGTGTCATATAGAGTTCATTTTTATCAAAAAGATATCTCAGATTTCCCGATTCCAGAACCAGCAATATTCACATCGCGCCGATTCCTATAAATTATAGCAACCCTACGGGCGGTTAAGACATTCTCAATTCCTCAAACCCTTGATTTTACAGTTTTCTTCCCTAGTCCCTTGCTATATTGCCAACCGACATTCAGTACCCCACTACCGCAAAGGCCACCAAGGCACTTTATCCCTTGTAGCACTGTAGACATCCTTCAATCCTTCTGGATCGATAATGCGAACAATATCACCAGATGAATCTTGCGGACTGGGAGGTGCTAATAATTTAATTTGCTGCATTCCCTTGAGAACCTGTTCCACAGTACGATGATTGAGTTGGCAGGCACGCGCGATCGCATCCACAGGCAAATCTAATATATAAATACCATTAGCATCGGGTTGATTACCCAGAGTTCGTTCCTGATAGACTAAGGCTCGTAGCAAAGACGCGACAGCTTGAGGGGGATAGGTACTGCAATTAAGTAGATGGTAATGAAACTTCTCCCGTAATTCAAAGAGTAAGTCATAGCGATCGCGAAAAGTTTCATTCTCCCGGTAAATCCTCTGGACCGCCTCCAGAGGAATCTTAATCACATCGGTAGTTTTATAAGCTTCCACCAAACTTGGAAAAGCCTTACAGATATTACCGTAACCAATCGGCAGATTTCTCATGCCAAAACACCCGCCGGGATAAGTTATGGCAATCACCCTATCCAAAGGAGTACTGCGAATGATCGCAGGTCCCCCATTAACAATGAGATACAAGACATTCAGGGTAAAGCCAGGGCGAAAAGCCGTGTATACCGCACGGTTGGAATAAAGCTTTTCTTCTGTCAGGGTTTCCGGCTCCAGGTAGTCGCGAAGCCAATCCGAGTCTATCCCCCTAAACAGGTAGTTGCTTTGAATTAGCACTTCTATGGGGTGAGATTCTGGCTGTTGGGCTGGCATCAGTGTAAGGACTCGTCAGACATGTTGGCTTAACACTATCTTCACACAAACAGCCATGAGTATTTCCACTCATTCTGAATTAGATTCATTTTCATTCCCGCATGTATTGCAAATGAATTGAAATTCACATATAATTCAATTACGGGTGCAGCCGAGTCAAAAAGCGTGGCAATTAACCAGGGATTGCCTTAAGGAGTCTTAAACAATGACAGTTCGACACATTACAGATGGCAATAAATCAGGACAGAGATTTTTAGCTTTAACATTGGCAGGGATAGCCATGAGTGGCGGCGCACTCGCAGGCTGTACCTCCAGCAGTAATACTTCTAGTTCAAATCAAGACGCTTCAGAAGCGAAAAAACCCGTCACCGTGACTTTGGTTTCCTACGCCGTGACACAGAAAGCTTACGAACAAATCATCCCCAAATTTGTAGAAGAATGGCAGAAAAAAACCGGACAAACCGTCACCTTTAACCAGAGTTATGGCGGCTCCGGTTCCCAAACTCGTGCCGTAATTGATGGCTTAGAAGCCGATATAGTTGCCTTAGCCCTAGCACTAGATACAAAAAAGATCGAGAAAGCAGGACTAATTCAACCCGGTTGGGAACAGGAATTACCCAACGAATCTATCGTCCATAAATCAGTAGCCGCACTAGTGACTCGCGATGCCAACATTAAAGTAACCAAATGGACAGACTTAGCACAAGACAACATTAAAGTAATTACCGCCAACCCCAAAACTTCTGGAGGTGCAAGATGGAATTACCTAGCACTGTGGGGTGCAGTTACTCAATCAGGTGGTACAGAAGCCCAAGCCGAAACCTTAGTAGAAAAAGTCTATAAAAATGCCCCCGTATTACCCAAAGATGCACGGGAAGCCAGTGACGTTTTCTACAAACAAGGACAAGGGAATGTCCTAATTAACTACGAAAACGAAGTCCTCCTCGCCAAACAACAGGGAGATAAACAACCCTTCATCGTACCGACAGACTATAACATTTCTATCGATAGTCCAGTCGCAGTTGTCGATAAAAACGTAGACAAACATGGTACTCGCGAAGTTACCGAAGCCTTTGCCAAGTTTTTATTCACCCCCGCAGCCCAAAGAGAATTTGCCAAAGTAGGCTTCCGCCCCGTAGACGAAACCATAGCCAAAGAATTTGCCAGCCAATATCCCAAAGTAAATAAGCTATTTACCGTAAAAGACTTAGGCGGCTGGGATGCGGTACAAAATAAATTCTTCGATGATGGTGCAATTTTCGACAAAATGCAGGCAAAAATCTCCAAATAATTATTCATCTGTCATTAGTCTGTCGAGCAATTAGCCATTAGCCATAATTCCAGGAGACTATCATGATTCACAATAACCAGACCTTAGAAATTGAAACAGAAAGCGATCTTGAAGATCCTAGACCAACTCAAACTCGTATCAGAATTAGAATCCCAGAACAATACCATCATGAGCCAGTTATTTCCAATCTGATTTCCCGCGAAGGATTAAAGGTAAATATTAGTGCCGCAGTGTTAGGAGCCAATGCCAAAGGCGATGGCTGGTTTAATCTACTACTTGAAGGTTCTCCCAAACAAATTAATAGCGCATTGATATACCTTTCAGATTTGGATGTAGAAGTATGGCAGGAATCGACTTCTGATCGAGATGGTTGGTAGGCTGTGGTATTGTCGATGAGAATAAGATTTTTTTAAACGCAAAGAGCGCAAAGGAAGGCGCAAAGAGTTTTTAGTAAGTTCGAGGATGGTGGGAAGTTGTATGGCTCATGATAAATTAGTGATGAAGAGAGAGGGATTATCTGTTAGGAATTACCGATTACCTATTTCTTTGCCTTGGACGGTAACAGTAGTTTATTTAGTATTAATTCTCCTCTTACCAATTACGGCTCTAATTACTAAATCTATTACGGTTGGTCCCCAAGAATTTTGGCGAATTGCGACTGCTGATATTGCCCTATCTGCCTATAATGTTACCTTTATTACAGCTCTGGCAGCAGGTTTAGTAAATGGAGTGATGGGTACTCTAGTTGCCTGGGTATTAGTACGCCATCAATTTCCTGGTAAAAAGTTAATCGATGCCGCAGTAGATTTACCCTTTGCTTTACCAACATCTGTAGCCGGATTAGTATTAGCCACGGTTTATAGCGATAAAGGTTGGATTGGACATTTGTTTGCTCCATTTGGCATTAAAATTGCCTTCACCCGCCTAGGAGTATTTGTAGCAATGCTCTTCATTTCCCTACCATTTATGGTGCGAACACTCCAACCAGTATTACAAGAAATGGAACCAGAAATCGAACAAGCCGCTTGGTCATTAGGCGCATCGCAAATCCAAACATTCACCCGCGTTTTATTACCCCCATTAATCCCACCAATACTCACCGGATTAGCCCTAGGATTTTCCAGGGCAGTAGGCGAATACGGCTCAGTAGTACTCATATCATCCAGCATACCCTTCAAAGACCTAATCGCACCAGTATTAATCTTCCAAAGACTAGAACAATACGACTACGCCGGAGCAACAGTAATCGGCACAGTCCTCCTCCTAGTATCCCTCATCCTCCTACTACTAATCAACGGCCTCCAACAATGGGGAAGACGCTACTCCATAAAAACCTAAAAATTACCATAAAACCCTTTGCGAACCTTTGCGAAAACCTTTGCGAAACTTTGCGTTAAAAAAAATGCCCTCTCACACACCAACCATCCCCAAACTACCCTCCGGCAAAACCATCTTAATTAGTATTGCCATCGCCTACCTCCTCCTAGTATTATTCATCCCCGCAGCCGCCGTATTCTACGAAGCCTTCCACAAAGGAATACAACCATTCTTAACTGCAACCAGCAGCAGAGAATTTCTCCACGCAGTAAGTTTAACCTTAATTATTACTGCGATCGCACTTCCGCTCAATACAGTCTTTGGACTTTGTACTGCGTGGGTAATTGCCCGAAACCAATTCCGAGGTAGAGCATTATTAATTAGTATAATTGACCTACCCTTTGCCATCTCCCCTGTAGTGGCTGGTTTAATGATTGTATTACTTTACGGACGAAATGGCTGGTTTGGTCCTTTCCTGGAAAGCATCAACTTTAAGATCATTTTTGCACTGCCAGGAATGATAATTGCCACGATTTTTGTTACCTTACCTTTTGTCGCCAGAGAAGTTATTCCCGTCTTGGAGGAAATGGGTTCGGATCAAGAAGAAGCTGCACGGATATTAGGTGCAAATGACTGGCAAATTTTCTGGAGAGTAACTTTACCTAATATTCGTTGGGGCTTACTTTATGGAGTACTATTAACTAATGCTAGAGCAATGGGAGAATTCGGTGCAGTTTCAGTTGTATCTGGCAGCATTATGGCGAAAACTCTGACTTTACCTTTATTTGTAGAACATGCTTACAAAAATTATCAAACTGAAGCCGCCTTTGGTGCAGCAGCCATTCTAGGATTATTAGCAGTAGTAACCCTAGTTCTTAAGGAAATTCTAGAACGTCGTACTGGTAATGTCCATTGATAATTGTTATTTGTTATTGGTTATTGGTTGTTGGCTTCCGAAAAAAAAAACAACTAACAACTAACAACAAACAACTAACAACTAACAACTAAGAACAAACAACAACAGGAATCATTATGAGTATCATTGTTAACAACATATCCAAAGATTTCGGTAATTTCAAAGCATTAGATAAAGTTAGCCTGACAGTCAAAGAAGGTAGCTTAGTTGCACTATTAGGACCTTCAGGCTCAGGTAAATCTACTTTACTACGCGCGATCGCAGGTTTGGAAGAACCAGATAGCGGATCGATTATCATTAACGGTGAGGATACGACTCACCTTGATGTTAGCAAGCGGAATATTGGGTTTGTATTTCAACACTATGCTTTGTTTAAACACATGACTATCCGCCAAAATATTGCTTTTGGTTTGGATATTCGCAAGCGTAACCGGAAGTTTGTCAAAGAAAGAGTAGAAGAATTGCTAGAATTAATCCAATTACAAGGATTAGGAGATCGCTATCCATCTCAACTTTCTGGAGGTCAACGTCAGCGGGTTGCTCTGGCTCGTGCTTTAGCTGTACAACCTCAAGTATTATTATTAGATGAACCCTTTGGCGCACTTGATGCTAAAGTGCGGAAAGAATTACGGGCTTGGTTGCGTCGGCTTCATGAAGATGTCCATGTTACCAGTATTTTTGTTACCCACGATCAAGAGGAAGCAATGGAAGTCGCAGATGAAATTGTGGTGATGAATCAGGGGCGAATTGAGCAAGTAGGAACCCCTGCCCAAATTTACGATCGTCCAGCTACTCCATTTGTAATGAGTTTTATTGGTCCAGTGAATGTGTTACCTAGTCATACTCTTTTATGCCGGGATAATGGATTACAACCATCTCATTCTGAGATTTTTGTTCGTCCTCATGATATTCATATTCAAACCTCTCCTAACGGTGTAAGTGCGGGTGCAGTTGTCAAACGAGTAATCCATTTGGGTTGGGAAATTCAAGTAGAACTTGCTTTACCAGATAATGAGGTTGTTGTAGCTAACTTGAGTCGCCAACAGTTTTCTGAACTTGAACTTGAAGCAGGGCAACGAGTATTTATTAAACCCAAAGATGTTAAATCATTTGCTGGGGTAGCTGGGACAAATTATCAAGCAGCTTAAGAATTATCACCTAATCTGCTTAACTCGATTGCCTTAAAAGACAAGGGGCTACCATCCCCTTGTTTGCTGATTCTCCTATCCAATATATATAGCAGCCGTCCTATCGGTATATATAGCAGTACAAATATAGATTAGGACATTCTCTTTGGGCTTATTCCCCCTTTTTTAAGGGGGGTTAGGGGGGATCAAAACGTCCTAATCTCAAGGCGTGGTGCTATACATAAATAAGATCGTGAAGAGAGGCTTAAACCATTGCTGAATAGGGGTTTGATGAATATGGCTATAACTGTCAAGTGTTAACTGTCAACAGCTATAAATTTGAACATCTTAGAATTTACCTTACTAGTTTGGATTTGCTCCTTTGTCGCTGGCTTTATTGGCGCGATAACGGGTTTGGGAGGTGGAGTAGTAATTGTGCCCCTATTAACCTCAGTATTTGGCGTTGATATCCGATACGCTATTGGTGCTTCTTTAGTTTCCGTTATTGCTACTTCCTGTGCTGCCGCATCTCCCTACATCAGTAGAGGATTTACAAATTTACGCCTAGCTATGTTTTTAGAAGTAGCAACAACAATTGGCGCGATAGTTGGCGCTTTAATTGCTACTTTTGTTTCGGTTAAAGCCCTGGGTATTGTACTTGCTATTGTTTTACTTTATTCAGGATATTTATCACAGCAACCTCAGCCAGAAGACGGGAAAATTGCTAGCGCTTCCCAAAACTATCTGGTTAATCTTTTAAAACTAAATGGAACTTATCCAACTTCTGATGGAGTAACTTCTTATCAGGTTCAATCTCCATTATTTGGTTTTATCCTAATGTGGATAGCTGGAATAAGTTCTGGTTTACTTGGGATTGGTTCAGGTGCATTTAATGTATTATCAATGGATCGAGTTATGGGGATTCCATTTAAAGTAGCTACAACTACCAGTAATTTTACGATTGGTGTAACAGCAACAGCATCAGTTGGAGTTTATTTAGCGCGGGGTTATATCGATCCGGGATTGTCAATGCCAGTAATATTGGGGGTACTCCCTGGTGCTTTTTTGGGGGCAGGTATTCTCATGGGAGCGAAAACAAAAATACTGAAAATAATTTTCAGTATTCTCCTTGTTTTAATGGCATTGAAGATGATATACACTAGTCTAATTGGTGCGGTTTAGTATGGATGAATTGAATGACGATCCCGAGTATATTGGGTCAGTAATATTAGAATGTGAAGTTAGGGAAGTGTTACCAGAAATACAGGATATTGCCCTGGAAGATATACCTGATAAATATCCTGTTATTTGTGAGGATAAGCAATCTGAGATATTAGGGATGGGATCGCTGGCACAGTTACTCAGCCATCTACTTAAATACGGAGTTACTATCGCTAGCTTTGTCCTATTATTAGGAAGCATTCTTTACTTAAAGCGTCATGGTTTACAACCTGCTGAATACGAGGTTTTTCGAGGGGAACCATCAAAGTTGCGATCGCTAAATGGTGTGGTGACAGCGGTTTTGTCAGGAAGCTACCGTGGCATCATTCAATTTGGGCTTTTGCTACTAGTTGCTACTCCAATTCTGCGAGTGGCTGTTTCTTTATTGACTTTCCTGCAACAAAGAGATTGGATCTATGTAGCGTTCACTTTTTTTGTCTTGTTTGGACTGATTTATAGCTTTATGCCAGCTATATTATAGAGGAGATAAATTGGTAGTTTCTATAACCGATAAGGCAACCAATCTTCATCTAAAGCTCGCTCGATAGTAAAAAATGGTTGTTCGGGTATTAAAGCAGGATCTAGTTCGCTATTTTTGAGAAATAGCTTCCGAGCATAGCTATATTCAGTTGCAAAATTATCCTGTAAATATCTTTTGAGACTAGGACTTGTTTTGAGTTATATAGCGATCCTCATTTTTCTACGGTAGAGTTTTAACCTCTCTCCAAACCTCTCTCCTACAAGGAGAGAGGCTTTAATTAAAAGTAGCCCCCTTTGTCAGGAGAAAGGTTGAACAGAAGAACAGAAATAAAATATAGTTATACCAGCTATTCCCCATTCAGTATTCCCTATCTGACAGCCTCTGGCAAAATCAACATCGCATCGCCAAAGGAGTAAAAACGATAATTTCGTGCGATCGCATCCTGGTACAATGCCAATAAGCGCTCCCTGCCAATCAAAGCACTGACTAACATCAGCAGCGAAGAGCGAGGCAAGTGAAAATTCGTAATCAAGCCCTCCACCACTCGCCACTGATAACCAGGATAAATAAATAACTCAGTCTTCCCGCAATAAGGCTGCAATTCCCCACTCGCCGCAGCGCCTTCCAAAGCCCTGACTGCCGTAGTCCCCACCGCAATCACTCTCCCGCCCGATGCTTTAGTTTTGCGAATCTTTGCCACAGTTGCCGCCGGGACTTCTAACCATTCCCCGTGCATGATATGCTCGGTAACATGTTCCACTTCCACAGGACGAAAAGTACCAACCCCAACATTTAAAGTTACCGAAGCTTGCTCAATTCCCCTTTCCCGACATTCTTGTAACAATTCTGGGGTAAAATGTAACCCAGCCGTAGGTGCTGCAACTGAACCTGGCTCTTTCGCATAAACAGTTTGATATTGTTCTCCTGTAGCTTGGCTATTAGTAATATATGGAGGAAAAGGAATCTCCCCATATTGCTCCAACAGTGTTATCAAAGATACCCCAGAAGGTAGATCGAATTGCAATATACGCCCATTTGTCGCCTCATCTCTAGCAACAATCTCGGCTGTGAGAATGGGGAGAGTATCTTGACTAGCTCCTTCAGCAATAAAAGGGGAAGATGTAACAAATTGACGAGGTGTAAATAAAATTTTTGCGCCCACCTTAAGCCGCCTACCCGGTTTAACAAGGGCTAGCCAAGAGTTAGCTTTTTGCTCCTCCAGTAACAATACCTCCACAGGTGCGCCAGTCAATTTTCTACCATAGAGTCTAGCTGGAATAACCCGAGTATTATTTAAAATTAAAAGATCTCCGGGCTGAATTAATTGCGGTAAATCTCGGAAAATTCGATCCTGGTGGTGAGCTGGAGAATTAACCACAAGTAAACGAGAAGAATCTCTAGGAATCAAAGGGGTTTGGGCAATCCTCTCCTCTGGTAGTTGGTAGTCATAGCTAGAGACAAATTTGTCCATATCCCTCTGTTTCTCTAACCCATCAGATACTTGAGTAGATTCTGACAAATCTACTAATTGATTAACAGGGTTTGAGCTTTGAGACTGGGCATCCATAGATGAATATCCTTTTGGGGGGTGAAAATTGAGAGATGAGAAACGCAAAAAAAATAGCCCAACCAATCACAAATAACCAATC
>DOIX01000347.1:0-12896 GCA_003511885.1 Cyanobacteria bacterium UBA11153 | reverse complement strand
AATAACCAATCACAAATAACCAATCACCAACAACCAATACAATGGGTAAAGTCCCCTATCCAATATCGGGTGCTTTTCCCCTACCCCTAGATGTCAGTTGTTTGCAACAATTAAGTTATAGAATCAGCTCTTGGACTCCAAGCCAAGAATGCCTTATGGATTACCTCTACTTCCTTGCCAATGCCAGTTTGACTCTACGAGTGGTTGAATATCTCCACTCCATGCCCCACCTGCCTTTCCAATTCATAACGGTGATTCATCAGATTGAGGGATGGGTAGTTAAGGTAAAAATGAATAATACTCTAACTCCTCAACAAGACGGAGATTTTCGAGCCTTCATGAGTGAATTAGGAATTCCTTACCAACCGGATATTCGCGTGCAAATGGCACTATGGAGTCTAGAGACGGGACAATCAGTAGTAGATGTCATGCGTCGCTACCAAGTTGCTGTAGTTTCTCATGGTAGCCCAGATAGGAGCAATATTGAAGCATTTCGCCAACAATTCACCATGGGGTTGGGATATTGCCCGGAAACATTGGCTTAAGCACTTTTGATTAACAATACCTTCACTTGTAGCGTTTTTCAGTTTAATGAATTACCAAATAGGAAGATAGAAACCAGGTTTATTCGGTAAACCTGGTTTCTATTCCATATTGTGGGAATTTCTCTTCTCCACTGGATTCAAATTAAAACATCTACGATCTGGTAAAATATAGCAACCCCATAAATATAGAGAGGGACTAGGGGCTAAGGGCTAGGGAAGAAAGTCGTAAAATCTAATGGTTTGCTGGAATTGAGAACGTCTTCACCGCCCGTAGGGTTGCTATAACATTCATAATCTACAGCGGACAGTTACATATCGCTATCCTGTCAACTATCAACTATCAACTGCTATAGTAACTGTTTGAAGTCCATAACTTATTAGCATTAAAAATGCCCCAAACACGCCAAATCAAAAGCTTTTACACAGATGGAGCCTGTAGTGGTAATCCCGGTCCTGGCGGCTGGGGTACAGTGGTTTATTTCACAGACGGTTCAATTTACGAGATGGGTGGTGCAGAAGCACAAACCACAAATAATCGAATGGAAATGCAAGGAGCAATCCAAGCATTGAAAATGTTGAAAGCTTGCAGCCAAAAAGATCCAGTTACCCTTTATACCGACAGCGAATACGTGAAAAACGGAATCACAAAATGGATAAAAGGTTGGAAAAATAAAGGATGGCAAACCGCCCAAGGGAAAGCAGTTTTAAATCAAGATTTATGGGAAATTCTCGATCGTCTAAACTCGTCACAGGTAGATTGGCAATACGTCAAAGGGCATAATGGCGATCGCGGAAATGAAAGAGCAGATGCCATCGCCCGTAACTTTGCCAACGGGAAACAGCCCAAACTCAACCAAAATCTGGACTTGGACAACTCCTCATCCCTCAGAGCGATCGCCAAAACTCCAGTAACAGAAGGAGCAGATTGCGATCGCGCTCCTGAGTTACCCTGCAAAAGTGTACCATTGAGCCTTGCTACCTCCGACCTAACCATGATAGACTCCACAGATTATTCACATCTCGGCGCAATGGAAGACTTACCTCGCGAACTGAGAGTAGATCAACTTCGTAGCCTCCTAGAAACTCTACGCATCGCCGATGAAATTGCCAGCCAAGGCTACCTCATCACCAGTTCAGAAATTGCCGACTTAATGAATGTAAACGCTAGCGCCGTCACTGGTAGGGGGGATCGCTGGAATTGGCGTAACTGGATTGTATCGCGGGTGCGACGGGAAGGCAATCAAATTCTCTGGCAGCTAGAAAGGGTAGACCAAGTGCCAGCTACGGATCGAGACTAAAAGAGGCCATTGCCATCTACCCGGATCGCAACAGAGACAAAAACCCCACACCAAACTCCGACTTTGATATAATTGGAAATTAGGAAAATATCAACCCGATCGATTAATCGGCTCTCCCTCCTTAAACCTCCGGCAAATTATTTCCCTTGCCTCCATCCATCCGCCAAAGCCGGGTCAAAATTTTGGATTGCCATCCCTAGCCAAAATGACTTCATCATCTCCACCAGAAAACCCCAAAATAGCAATTCGCCCCATTCAACATAACGATTTGGAGGCAGTTGAAAAGCTAATCAGAGAGGCAACTGAAGTTGACAGCAACAGTAGCTCATTAGCTTTTATACTCCAATTGCAGCAAATTCGCGAATGGTATGGGCTATTAATGTGTTTGAGTTGGTTCCCCAATCCCAGCCAGCATGACTTCTGCATTTACGTTGCTGAAATCGGGCAACAGATTTGCGGAGTGATGAAAGTTTCCCCATTTAATCGCACACGCAGTACCTGGCGAGTCGAACAAGTTTTAGTCTCTCCACATTTCTCCACCATAGAAACTGGATCTGGACTATTGCGTCATGGCTTTGAGACAATTTGGGAAGCACGCACCTGGTTACTCGAAGTCAACATTCACCAAAAAAATACCCTAGGACTTTATCGCCATAACGGATTTCAACCCCTAGCCCAACTAACCTACTGGAAAATAGCCCCCCAAGAATTAGAAAACCTCGCCGCCCGCGAACCAGATTTACCCAATCTCCTACCAGTCAGCAATGCCGATGCCCAACTTATTTATCAGCTAGATACCGCATCAATGCCCCCCTTGGTGCGTCAAGTTTTCGATCGCCATCTCCAAGATTTTAAAACAACTTTTCTGGGCAGCTTAATTGAACATATCCAACAATGGATTGACAAAACTGAAGTGGTGAGGGCTTACGTCTTTGAACCTCAGCGGAAAGCAGCCATTGGCTATTTCCAGATCAAACTTTCCCGCGACGGTAGCCGAGGGAACGAAGCCCAACTAACCGTTCATCCCGCCTATACCTACTTATATCCCGAACTCCTCTCCCAAATGGCGAGGATTGTCCAATCTTTCCCCAAACAATCCCTGAAACTGGCTTCGGCTGACTATCAACCAGAAAGAGAAGAATATTTAGAACAAATTGGGGCACAGAGAATTGAGCAAACTTTACTCATGTCTCGTTCAGTTTGGCACAAGCTGCGGGAATCAAAACGTATAGACCCCATATTATCTGATGTCTTTCATCGCCTCCAACCAGCGAGAACCCCAATACCCAGTCGCATCTCTTGGTGGGAATCCCTATCCCATGAAATCCCAGCAGGTTCGATCCTGAATGGTTCCGATCCTAGCTCAAAATCACCCAATCCCCTCTCTAAGGAAATTAACCCTCCCAATGATTCTCCTGATATTCAGAATTAGGGTTTGCTGAAAAAGTCGGATCGTGAGGGTAGGGTGTGGGTTTTTTGGTGTGGGGTATGAGTTTTTTGGTGTGGGGCAATTTTTCCGTTTAAGTTAAAAAGTCCCAAATTATTTTTCAACTTACTAACAAATTCTGAAAACCAGAATGAGGCTAAAATTACCTCATTCTGGAACTATGTCTCAATTTGTTTGTTTAAAATTGTATTATTCAGTTACTTGGCACAGATTGTCCGCATGTTACGCCAAACCACATTTCGGATGTGATGAGGGTTATTAACAACAGGTGGATTTTCAAATCTTGCATCTCCCCTACACTGATTTGCTCCGCTCCTAGTAGCAGCAGGCGCTTGTGCCTCAATCATCGATTCCATATCTCTCTCTTTGGGGATATTCTCTGGTTGACTGTTTTGATTATTTACAGTGGGCTGCCCAACTGGGTTTACTGGAGCATTATTAGCCTGAAGCTGATTCCTTTTCAGGGTTGTGGGTGGATTGCTTGTGGTAAATGATGTGGGACTGCCAATGGCAGGACTAACTGAAACGATCGATCCAGCAATTAGCAGGGATACAGCAGCAATTATCTTTTGCATGTAAGTTTTCCTTGTTATCTGACTCATATTGAGGATATTGACAATCATTTTGCCTTGTACAAATGAAAAAATGATGAAAAAATTAATGTAGCGTCAGTACGGGATCGGCTTATAGCAGTTTGCGGTCAGCTATCAGCTACAATCTCTTTTGTTTTCCTTACTGTACTTATGAGGTGGATCGACATTGAGTTTAACAGGGAAAGAACGACTGGGTTTAAGCGGTAGGCGAACTGTAAAAGTACTGCCACTGCCGAGTTGGCTTTGAACCTGCAAACTGCCGTTGTGAGCTTCTACAATTGCTTTGGCAATCGCAAGTCCTAATCCAGATCCGCCACTTTGACGCGATCGATCTTTATTTACACGATAAAAGCGATCGAATATTTGCGATAGTTCCTCAGTACTCATCCCTGTACCTGTATCTTCCACCTGAATAACAGCTTGATTACGATCTTGGCTTAAACTGAGAATGATTTTCCCGTTTGCTGGCGTGTAAGTAATTGCGTTTACTAATAAATTGGATAACACTCGATAAAGTTGATCTGAATCTGCTAATATTTCTAATTGTTTGGATGTTTTAATATTTTCTGTTAACGTTAGATTGCTAGCCTCGGCAAGGGCAGAAAATTCATCAATTAAATCTATAATCAGGTCATTCAGACAAAGTAATTCTGCATCAAAAAATAGTGTATTTTGTTCCAGCCGAGATAACAACAGCAAATCCTTTACCATTCCTAAAAAACGGCTCGCTTGGCGCTCAACGGTACTCAATGTTTCCCGCAGTTCTGTCCCGGTCAAATTTTGCACCCGCAAAGCCGAATCTGTCGTTGCGATAATTGCCGTTAGTGGTGTGCGGAGTTCGTGAGCAGCATCAGCGGTAAATTGCTGCATTTGCCGATATGACCTTTGAATTGGCTCCATTGCCAACCCAGCTAACCACCAACTAGAAATACCGACAAATAAAGCCGAAATTGGTACACTAATTAGTAATACGTGCTGAAATCCAGCCAATCGACGATCTACTTCTTCAAGAGATCGCCCGATTTGCAAATAACCCCAAGTTTTTTGATTGTTAGTATGGAGAGATATTGAGATCTGATGATAGCGAACTCCTGCACTATCTCGGACTGTATCCCATGCAATTTGAGTTGAGGTTAGAGGCAATCCCTTTGGTCGCAATCCACTTGTGGCAATGAGTCGATCGGAACGACTGATAAACCTGAGATAGTAGCTATTTTGATAAATTTCTTGCATCTCTTGGTGAGATTCATCGATCCCAGCTTCAGAACATGGGCGAGCGACTAAACATAAATCTGGTAGCATACTCCTCAATCCTGGTGGCACTCGATCGGGTTCTAATAAAACATGCTCTAAATTCCGATGAAATGCTTTAGCAACACCTTGTAACTCTCGATCGACCGAATACAAATAAGCCTGAATTAGAACGTGATAAGTAATCAGACCAAAGATACTGAGCAATCCACCCATCACCAGTGAATAACAACTAGCTAACTGAAGTCGAGTCTGGTTGAGAAGTTTAGTTTGCATAACGCTGATTAATCCGGTAACTCCCTCCAGAGATAGTTTCGATCAAATCGCTACAACCAATCTCAGCCAGTCTCTTTCGCAGTAATCGAACTTGTGCAGCAACCACATTACTGACTCGCTCCGCATCCAGTTCATAGAGATAATTCAAAATTCGCTCCCGGCTCATCGATTGCTTTGGATGCTTCATAAAATATTCCAGGAGTTGGAATTCTTTTTTGGACAGGCGAGTACTGCGAGGTGGCTCATCTGGAACAGTATAAGTTAGAGAACGATCGCTATAACTTAAGACTAAAGGACCAACTTGAAGCTGTTGGGACTGAAACTGAGGCGCTCGACGCAGTAAGGCTCGCAGTCTTGCCAAGAGTTCCTCCATCCGAAATGGCTTGATCAAGTAATCATCAGCTCCAGCATCAAGTCCGAGAACTTTATCTTCCCAGCGATCGCGGGCGGTTAGCATCAAAATTGGGATGGCGTTTTGCCGAGCGCGAAGCCTTTGGCACAATTCCAGCCCTGTTAGTCCCGGCAGCATCCAATCTAAAATGGCGATGGTGTATTGAGATAGAGGCTCCTGAAGGTAATACCAGGCTTCTTCCCCATTCTGAACCCAATCGATAATAAACTTCTCCTGCTTAAGCGTTCGGTGGATTGCCGATCCCACATCAAATTCATCTTCAACAAGCAATATTTTCATATTAAAACAATTAAAATTAGAGCAGTAAGTTAGCACAAGTCGATCGAGATCAACTTCTCCTACCGTAACAGTTTTGTGCCAAAACCCTTCCTCTTAAGTAGGAGACAAAAGACTTCAACGAGCATCGCCACTACCATGGCAATTGCAGCAGCCATTGCCCCACTCATACCTGACTGGACTGCAATTGTCGCAACTGCCAACAGTCCTCCTGTACCAATCCAGGTGGCAAGGTATAGCGTGCCAGTCCGTCCCTCTCCCACTAAAAAGCCTTGAGTAGCATTTTGTAACGCGACAAGGAGTGGGATCCCAGAACAAATTAGTAAAACAGGTTTAATCCGATCCACAAGGGCACGATCGCTACCAATAAAACTCTGTATCATCTGGTCTCCTATCCCAGTTATACTCATCAATAGCAACAAACTCGAAGAGATTCCACCCACTGTAAGCGCAAAAATCAGGAGCCGACGATCGCTCACTTTGCCTCGATATTTAATAATCACCTGTTGCACCATCCGGGTCGAATTAGCGATCGCTAAAACCAGTCCCCATCCCGCAGACCAAGATGCGATCGCTAAACTGGCATCCTCAGCACGGGCGATGATGCTAATTAACAAAGCACGTCCTCCCCAAACCACGAGCATTGAATTTGCCAGGGGGTAATAGAATTTCCAAACTTGTGGCAAGGTGGTTGGTAAAGTCGCGATTGGTTGCGCCAGAGATTCATGGCTGGGCGGTTTCAGTGCCCCTCGTTGTCGTGCCGCAACCGTCACGGCAATCGCTTCCACCAATACCCCCATAATCAAAGCTAATCCTGCTAAGATTGCCCCAGGTAATCGCAGGATGAATCCAGTCATTAAAATCAAGCCAACTGCCCCCAAGCGCAATAAGCTTGCCTGTGCTACTGCCCGAGGGTGTCCTGTATGGATGAGGAGACCTTGAAAATAGCGTCGCCACGCGATCGCAAAAGGCCATACTCCCATTAAAAGTAAAACTTGACCAACCAATGGAGAGAGTTCCCTGGGTACTCCTAAAATGCGATCTGCCCATCCCTCAAAGACAATTGGCAATCCCAAGAGCGTCAACAACAGACTCAATCCACCGCCGGATAAAAGGACAAACTGCCACAACGCTTTTCGAGAGGCTTGAGTCGGCGCTAACACATTGGAGGCATGAAGAATCATCATAATGGGACTTTCAAAAAACACTGCTAGTGCTTTGGCAATTCCCACAGAGGCTAGACTGTTGCGCGCATCCGGCAAGTGCGCCAACGTAGTTGTTATCAAAGGATCGCCACATGCCATGGTAACATCACTCAATGAGAGCGGTAGAAACTCTCGCCACAGTTGAGCTATAGGGATTTCGGAGCCAGCCGAAGTTTGTGAAGAATTCCCATTGAGAGATTTTCTAAGTCGTAACCAAGACTTCATGCCGCAATGCTCCCTTGCACCACTGTTAAGGGAATCGATTTGAGAGACTCAATGGTTTGAATCAGTTCAGTTCTCTGTAAGATTGTTATGCCCTGTTGTGTTAGCCAATCAGGATTGTACATTGTCTCTAGATAGCGATCGCCCCGATCCGGATTGAGGAGTAATATCTGTTGTGGGGTGGTGAACTGTTGCGCATCTGCTAATGCTGCTGCCACAATGGCTCCGGTTGAAGCGCCCAACAATAAGCCTTCCTCCCGAGCTAAGGCATGACAGACTGAAAATGCAATTTGGTCGCTGATACAGTAAGCTCCGTCTAACATCTCAGGATCGAAATTGGGCGGAACGAACGATAGTCCCAACCCGGTCATTTTGTAAGGATGACGGGGTGTACCAAAAATAGCAGATCCGGCGACATCCACTCCAATAATGCGAGTTTTGGGATAGCGCTGCTTGAAGAAGCGACCAATTCCTCCGAGTTGTCCGGCAGTGCTTACCCCAATCGCAATCGCATCCGGTGTCCCCTGAAATGCTGCTTCAATTTCTCGTGCGGTGAAGTGGGCATGAGCGTTCGGGTTTGTCGGATTTTCATGTTGACACGGATACCAAGCACCAGGAATTTCAGAAGCTAGTGCTTTTGCTTTTTCCATACGTGGGATTTGCATTGAGCCTTGAGCATCCGCTGCACTCAGAGGAACCTCAATCAATTCTGCTCCATATACTTGCAACATTTGCCGGATAGTTGGTGAGGTTTTGGCATCAATCACCACCATGACTCGATAGCCACGAGCTGCACCTACAATCGCTAGCCCAATGCCAAAGTTACCCGAACTCGATTCCACAATCGTCCCACCTCTTTGCAGTAGTCCTTTCTCTTCAGCATCGCCAATTAAATAAGCTGCATTTTTCTCTTTGATGCTACCACCAGGATTGCAAGACTCTAATTTAAGATAGAAATCGTGTTTCTCACACAAGGGATGGATCCGATTCATCCGGACAATAGGTACCATTCCCAAGGCATCTGTCACATCTTGAAAGAGGGGAGATGGAACTGGGAAAGAATTCCTTAGCAGTAAGCTTTTTGAGAGCTGGGAAAAAGAGACGGATGTCTGAGTCATCACTATTTCATCACTTTGTAACGTTTTCCTTCACTATCTTGACAAAAGGCAATGAAATTAGAGTGAAAAAATTGACCTACTCAATTTGGCAGACAAGCCATGGGAAGTTTTGGCAATCCAGGACTACTGGTTAAATTCAATCATCTCAAAATATCCCCTGGAGGGTATAGTAAAAGTAATGTAAAGATCGACCTAAAAACTTAAAGTCCTTTTTTGACCAGACTGTCTCTGACCCAGAAAATTATATAATCTTCTGGGAGATTTGTTGACTTGGTTGCGGTTAAGATGGAGAGAATATCAGCACTAGGATTAGATGTAGGACGGAAGCGGATTGGTGTGGCAGGATGTGACGGAACAGGTCTCATTGCCACAGGATTAGTCACGATTGAGCGGACATCCTTTGACGAAGATCTATCTCAACTGCGAAAATTGGTGGCAGAACGAGAAGTCCAAATCCTAGTCGTCGGCTTGCCTTACTCCATGGACGGGACATTAGGATTCCAGGCGCGACAAGTCCAGAAGTTTGCGCGTCGCTTAGGATTTGCCTTACAGCTACCAGTAGAATATACTGATGAACGACTGACATCAGTTGAAGCAGAAGAACTGATTAGGGCAGAGGCGCGATCGCGAAGCGGGCACTTCGTACCATCACAATCTCACCATAAAAGTCTCATTGACCGTAAAGCTGCCGCCATCATTCTCCAGCGGTGGTTAGACGATCGCAAATCCCAAAAACCACAAAATTAGTCAGCCCATCCCACCATCCTCCATCTCCTCCCCATCTCCCTCATCCCCGGGATAGCACCCTCCACTTTTCAACTATCCTGCTGATGGTGATAGTATTATAGATTGCTAGAATATACAAACCGCTGTATCCATGACCATAACCCAAGAACGCAAACAACAAATCCTCCAAACCTATCAAGTCCACGAAACCGACACCGGATCTCCCGATGTCCAAGTCGCCATTCTCACCGAACGGATTAATCGGTTAAGCCTTCACCTCCAAGCCAACAAAAAGGACTATGCTTCCCGCAGAGGATTGCTCAAAATGATCGGTCAGCGGAAGCGTTTGTTAAGCTATCTCCGCCAAGAAAATCCGGAACGCTATCAATCATTAATCCAACGCTTAAATATTCGGGGTTAATAAACGGTTAGAGTAACCAATACACCATCTAAACTCATGTCCACTGAACCAGCGCGGAACCCATTACCATTTGAACCGCAAAAAAAGCGGAAAAAAACCACCAAAAACCAACCAGAAACCGAAACTAAAAAAACTGCCCCAAATCAAGATAAGTCCACCACGACTACCACAGATAAGTCTAATACTCCTGCCAAAAAATCAACTGCCAAACCATCAACTGCCAAAAAATCGATGTCAAAAGAATCGAGCCAGATTCCAGAGGCAGTTAGCAACCGTATGATTCGGAGGATGGTAGTATTGTGCGGTATCCCTACAGTATTGGGCATATCTATATTCGTGGTGAGTTATTTCTTATTCCAGAACATGGATATAAAATTACCCAACGCAGTGGTACTATTCGCCAGTCTTGGTTGTTGGGGTTTGGGGGTATTGGGTTTAAGCTATGGTGTCCTCTCCGCATCTTGGGAGGAGGATATTCCTGGAACGATCTTGGGTTGGCAAGAGTTCAGAATAAATCTGGAACGAATGACATCCGCATGGCGTGCATCCAGACAAGAAGCTAAACAAAAGGATTAGCAAGTTGGTTGTTGGTTGTTGGTTGTTGATTGTTAGTTGTTAATTGTTAATTGTTAGAGTGAAGAGTCAAAAATAAAAAACAAACCACAAAAAACAAACAACAAAAAAACAAACAACAAGAAAAAACAAACAACACCTGGGTAGGAACGATAAAAGATGATTGTAGTAATGAAAGTCGGATCCCCCGAACCGGAAATTAATCGGGTGAGTCAGGAACTAGTGGGCTGGGGACTGTCTCCGGAAAAAATAGTTGGTAAGCATAAAGTTGTATTCGGTGTAGTGGGTGAAACAGTGGATTTAGATCCACTGCAAATTCAGGAAATTAGCCCCTGGATTGAAGAAGTATTGCGGGTGGAAAAACCCTTTAAACGGGCAAGCCGCGAATATCGTCAGGGGGAAGCCAGCGACGTGGTAGTCCCCACTCCCAATGGCGATGTTCATTTTAGCGAACATCATCCTGTGGTGATTGTAGCCGGTCCCTGTTCCGTAGAAAACGAAGAAATGATCGTGGAAACAGCACGGCGCGTAAAGGCAGCCGGGGCACAATTCCTCCGGGGAGGTGCTTACAAGCCTCGCACATCTCCCTACGCATTCCAAGGACATGGAGAGAGTGCATTGGAATTACTCGCAGCGGCACGGGAAGCAACAGGTTTGGGTATTATTACAGAAGTAATGGATACCGCAGATTTGGATAAGATTTCTGAAGTGGCAGATGTGGTACAAATCGGTGCCCGCAACATGCAGAATTTCTCCCTACTGAAAAAAGTGGGGGCACAGGATAAAGCAGTCTTGTTAAAGCGAGGTATGTCCGCCACCATTGAAGAGTGGTTAATGGCAGCCGAATATATTTTGGCAGCAGGCAATCCCAACGTGATTTTGTGTGAAAGAGGTATCCGGTCATTCGATCGCCAATATGCCCGGAATACACTAGATTTGTCAGTATTGCCAGTTTTGCGATCGCTCACTCACCTACCAATTATGATCGATCCCAGTCACGGTACAGGTAGGGCAGAATATGTCCCATCAATGGCAATGGCAGCCATTGCTGCTGGTGCTGATTCCTTGATGATTGAAGTTCATCCCAATCCAGCCAAAGCCTTATCAGACGGACCTCAATCTCTGACACCGGAAAGGTTTGACCGTTTGGTCCAGGAAATGTCCGTAATTGGTAAAGCTGTAGGGCGTTGGCCTCAACCTGCCATGGCTTTAGTCTAAAGTCTCCATCTGTAGGGTGCGTTATGCGAAAGCTAACGCACCATCCATTGATGAAGTAATTTTTGATTGAGAAAATATGAATTAATCGTTTGAGCGCACCCAATAATTCTCAGCAACTATCCCATCATGCCTAAGCCCTAACCACAGTAACAGCACGCCCACCGCTCGTAGTAGTCACTTCAGTAACTAACCTCTCCTCAATCTCCAACGCATTACTCCGCCGATCAAAAATTACCAACCAGCCAAAATCTACACCCAATCTCGCCAAATAAGCATCCAACTGTTCCAGCCCAGCCGCAATTGGATCTTTTTTCTTATCCCGCCAAACCTTCAACTCTATCCCTAAAATTACCTTACCATATCTCAAACAAAGATCCATTCTATCTCTACCAATCGCATATTCTCTCTCTAATGTCCCCCCACCATTAACTACCCGATGCAAAAAAGCCATTAAAACTAAATGTGGCGCAATTTCGTGATAAGCGGCACTTCCTAGTAAAGGTTCCCCATGCTGTCTCCAAAATCTCAGAAATGCGTCTAACAAAGCATCCGTATCTAATTGTCCACTTGGAGTTAACCAAGTTGGGTAAATTTGCGGTAATGAAGCCATGGGCGTTACCGTCAACACGCGAGGTAAAACTTCTCGATAAATGGGATTGGCAATAGTTAATCCCCCCAGGGGATCCATTTTACATAAACCGAGATCTAAAACGAATTGAATATCATCATTGGGGATATTTCCTAGTTCTAAACCTGATAACATCGGTTCAATAATTGCTTTGATTCTGGGCTCTCTTAATCTTTCTGCTAAACTATCTAAATGGGTATCTTGACGAGCAATTAATATTTCCTTAGCTGATAATATATCTGTTTCTGTAATATCTGTATCTAAATCCGTTACCATTTCTTCTACTATTTCTTTAGCTATAGCATTAACTAGCCAAGGTTGTCCTTGAGTTAATTCAAATGCCATATTTATAGCTTTGGCTGTAAAATTTTGTCCGGTTTCTGCTGTATGTTGTTGATAAAGTTCTGCTACTTCTTGGGCATTAAAGTTCCGCATGGTTAGGGAACGTACTTTAATATTAAAAGGACTAGAAGTATTTAATCTATCGCTACCACCAGCAGCTACCTTATAGTCACGCACATCTCGCAAACCAATTAATCCTACCGATAGAGGAAAACCATTCGGGCGATTGGGATAACCATCTCGTAATTGTCTTAAAATTGATATTAATGTTTCATCTTGCAAAGCATCAATTTCATCAATAAATAGTACGATGGGACGAGAAGAAGCTTTTGCCCAAGCACCCAA
>DOIX01000332.1 GCA_003511885.1 Cyanobacteria bacterium UBA11153 | reverse complement strand
AGGGGCTAGAGCAGAAAGCTTTTCAATCAATGGTTTGAGGAATTGAGAATGTCTTAACCACCCTGGCGGTTGCTACATATCCAAAAACCTCTGCGGTAGCCTCTGGATACCTCTGCGTTACAAAAAATCAAGTCAACATCAACCGATTCACCATCGCCTGATGACACCGCAATCGATATTAGAGGTGAAATTACTAACTACTGCGGCTAGAAATAATAGCATAAAATGGATCTCCTGCACCAATTCCCAGCATCTGGAGAAAACTGGGAATGGAGGAGAAATGGGTAATTACTTCTGGGGGAGTGAATCCGGCGACTGATTGAAAATAGCGTTTGACGAGTTCGATTCTACTCAAGTCTGTGCCGTCTCGCCAAGCTGCGATCGCTTTTTGGTAAAACATTCGGTTGGAAAAGCTGATAATGGCGATGCCTCCGGGTTTAAGGATGCGGTGAATTTCGGAAAATATGGCATCGGGATATTGTAGGTATTGTACGGAAACACAAATTAAGACGGCATCAAAGTCTTTATCTGGTAGGGGTAGTTTGGGATTTTTGTTCAAGTCTTGGGTAAAGTAACGAGCGAATCTAGGGTTGCGGGCTAATTCCTCTTGATTCATCCCGTGCCCTTCTACACGATCGTATTCTATCTCTTCTGGCAAGTGGGAAACATGACTGCTCATTAGATCTAGAATACGACTATGGGGCGGAATGCGATCGCGATACAGTTGAGTTAGTCGCTCGATAAATCCTTCATCGACATGGGTGACGAAGCGCCCTATTGAGTAAAAGAGGCTATCGTCGCTATCATCTAGTTTAGTCCTTTGTTCGGGTCGCAGTAGCATTGGCAAAAGTTGATAGTTGATAGTTGATAGTTGATAGTTGATAGTTGATAGTTGATAGTTGATAGTTGATAGTTGATAGGTACTCAGATTACTGGGCTGTCAATTATCAACTGTTTTTAAAACCCCCGTTATCATGATTCCCAAGTTTTCTCCCTAGCTCCCCTGCACCCCAGCTCCCGCTCATTCAAAACAGATAAATTAAATGCGTAACGGCTGATGAGCAGTTGGTTTGAATTTTAATGCTTGCGCTACAAACCTGATTTATTCAACAGGTTTCTGGTCAAAATGTTGGTTGCTATCTACTGGTAAGCTTAAAAGTTAATCACACCCATGTCAAGGACATTTTCATAAAAAAAATTGGCATAATTTATTTTTTTCTTAACAGGAGCTATGGGATTGATTAACAAATATTTATATAAAATAAAAAAACTACTGATTTATCGTAACCACCACATCGGTATATAGATCAATAACGTCATGAATGGAGTGGATAATGGACAAATATCAACAGTCTACTGGGATATCTGTGGTAGTCCTAATATAGCGCAGGAGCAGATGAAAGTCTTGACGGAGAATATTTAACTGTGCTTCGGATGTATTGGCATAAGCCTGGGCGCTTGCTTCCTCTTGACGTGCTTGGGCAATCATCCTGTCAATCTCGTTGTAGACTTGTGCTTCAAATTCGCGCAGTTGGAGTTTAATCTGATATTCTAGGTGTTTAGCGATCGCGTTAAACTGGCTCGTAATGTCACTGAGTTTGATGGTGGAGTCTTGGTGGCAATGATAGCTGATGGTTTTGGGGAAAGTTAAGAGCTGCCAGGGTTTTAACTGGAAGTTGGAAAATTTGCCTGCTATTTGGGGCAAGTCTTGGTTTGCGGCTATTTCTCCTTTGGCTAAATTGGTGTTAACTCCGGCTGTCTGGGCTATCTGTTTTAACCAATTGATTTGTACTTCAATCCTCTGACTATCCAGATGTTTACCGATATCCTGGGAAAATTTAGGGTAAGCTGAGGAAGCGATGAAGATTTGGACTAGGTTACCTGACAGGATTTGGGCGATGTTTTGGGAAATTGAGGTAATGGATTGGGTAATAGTGGCGAGTATTGCTTGTCCGGCTCTATTATAATGCTTTTCCATCTTCAAGGGAGCCTGTTGCTTAAGTTGCTCTCCATCAGCGTTGCTTGTCAGTGAGGCAGCCAAGATAATTCCTTCTTTGGCAATAGCGCTAGACATGTCCAGGATAATACCCTCAATTTTAGTCCAGAAGCGATCGCTCTCTTGGGCGACGGTACGAGATAAGCGAGTCAGGATTTCCGAAAATGCCATATCTCTATCCTCATTATTTCTGATTTTTAATTGGGCTTCGTCTATACAGTCTAAGACAATCCGGATGGGTGTATCGAAACGGGTGAGATACCCTCGGTATTTAACGAAGTTATTGATGGTGTCAATAAATGTGGCAAAACGGCTGACTTCAACGAGAAAGGCATCTTTAGTATCGATTCCTTCACAGTAGTCTTTGCCATCGATAAAACAAATGGGGAATTCATCTAAACTGTAAGGATGAATTGCCTCTGCCAGACTCCGGCGATAATTGGCAATTTTTGCTTCATCATCTCCGGCTTCATCTGACATTTTATTGATAATTAGCATCATTTTCCACCGATAGCCCTTATGGTAGGCTAACTCCTTGAAGTTTTCTCCTGTAATGGAGTCAAACAGCATGGAAGTAAGACAGAAAACCAATAAGTCAGATTTTGCGATCGCATTATATGCTATTTCATCATGATCTTGCCGTTCTGTAAAGAGTCCTGGTGTATCAATTAGTTTGATTCCCTGCCAATCATAACTTGTTGTTCTATCTGTTGTAAGATCGGAGTTAATGGGAATATCTCTCCTTCCTGTCAGGGCGGAAATTATGGTAGACTTTCCGGCACTATATTGTCCGACAAAAGCTACTGATAGAATTCCTATATCGTAATATCTTTGTAATTCATAGCGCAGTTTTTGGCGAATTTTAATTAATTCCTGACGGTGGTTTTGGGACAGTATTTTATCAAATAATAGACAATTATTTTTAAACTTTGTCCCAACAGCGGCAGCTTCAAATTTTTGCTTATTTGGTGTCATCAGGGGGAATAGGGAGCAGGGATACAGGGCAGAGCTGTTTCATTTTATCAACTATCAACTGTTATATCTTATTTAATGCGATGAAGAGAAACCTCTTCCTGGAGAATGAGATTAATCTCGGTTTGGGGAATTTTGGATGATATTTCAAATTTGGTTTCAATATCGATGCGAGAAGCGAAATCTCGTTTAATTTTGGTAATGGTTTTATTAATTGCCGATTCTGTTAAGGGTTCGGATTTACCCAGACACCAATCGACAATTCGCTTGCTATAAAACAGATTGAGACTGTAGGCGATTGTCTCTAATTTCTTTTGGGGAGTAACAAACTGAGGAATCAGGGCTTCTAATCCTTGAATAATAATCTCAAAATAGTTATTACTGCTTATCGCTGCTTCGCGATAGTAGTTCCCGAAATTTAATCGAGCTTTTTCCAGAATTGTGGCTTGGGTTTGTTGAATTTGGGGTAGTAATAGTTTCGATATTCGTTCCAGAGCGAAGGTTCGTTTTTCTTCGCGAGTTTTGCTAACACTGATGATACTATTAATCAGAAATGCAGTCATCATAATTGTCTTGTTAACAGGGGGAGTAAAGGTTGTCACTACTGTTTGAGATAGTTTTAATAAGGTTGTGCCAATTTCGTCGAAGTCTTGGTTGTAAAGACTGGAGTTATCGTCGGTTAAGCTAAATTTTAATCCGGTGAGTTTGGAGATGATATTTAATTCATTCCCAACTTCGGCTAAAGCTTGTTTCACCTCGATGTCAAATTTTTGTACGCTTTGGCTGTAGGCATGATAAATCCGTTGTTCAAATTGCATACTTTGAAGTTTGCGCTGCCAATTGCGCCTTAAACTCTCTTCAGTGAAATTCCAGTTATCTTCAGCAAAGTAGGGTAAGGAATTGAGAAGATCTTGGAAAATTGCTAAAATCTGTTGTTGTAGAGATTCCCAACTATCTTTACCAGCCACTTGAATTTTGCCATAGAGATGCTGGCGCTGAGTTTTGAGGGTATCAATTAATTGTTGGTAGACTTGTAGGTGTTGAGATGCCCATTTTTGCGGATGTTCGATAGCACCTACAGTTGAACCGAGTAAAGTTTGCGATCGCCGTATTGTACCATGCTTGACTAAGGATTCGCGGATGGCATCGAGAAAGTCTTCGATTCTGCTGGCTTGAAATAGTTTATCTTTGTTAGCAGCATGTTCGGTTTCTCTTGCCATGAGGGCGGCAAGTAACATGACTGGGATAATTTCAAAGTAATCGTTAGCATAATGTTCTTTAGCATAGCGACGGATACGCTCAATATGTCCGCCAATCCCGCTATTGCCTTCCATAGCGAAGAGTTTACCAGGATTTTGCAAAAAATTATCTAATCTACGCGGATCTCTGAGGTTGTGTTTGATATTTAATAGAATAATCAGGGGTTTGGCTTGGGCTTTTAACTGTCGCAAGAATTCAAACTCGGTTTCTTGAATGCTATCGTTAGTGACGATATAACAAATAATATCCGATTCTTCGATCGTGCTTTGGACAATTTCTTCATCGGTTTTACCTCCTGGTGCGCCAATACCAGGAGTATCGATAATCCGGATATTCTTCCACTCATAAACTCGATTATACCGAGTTGTCCGCTGTCCGCCAGTCCCAATCCCCTCCCAACCACTTCCCGTGATAATCCCATGGAGGGTACTTTTCCCGACTTTAGTTTTACCAATAAAAGCGATACTAAAATAATTGACAGCCCGTTGCTTGGCGAAAAGAGAATTTCGGATAATCTCAATTTCCTTCCCGACTTCCTGACTCAAGGCTTGTTTGGTAGTTTCCAGTTGCCTAATCACTTCCTTTGTCGTTGGGCTTTGACTGGTGAGACTGGCTTTATCTTGAATATCCCTCAAAGCAGTCTCGATACTTTTGCCCAAATTAGCCAGAGTAGTGCCAGCCTCTTCCAGAGCCACTTCCGCTAGCTTATAATCTTCCAGTGCGATCGCGCTACATTGACGGACAGCATTTTCATACTCCAATCCCGATAATAAAATTTCCCGTTGCAGTTTGGCAATCTGTACCCCGACAGATTCTGGCGCTAACTCAGCCAACTTAGTTACCAAAGCCCGCGATAAAATCGATTCCGCCCCCTTCAGTAACATCGCTGCCAGGGAAAGTTTGGCATTATCCCTCTCATCGTTAGTTGCAGAATTTACAGACTTCCGGGATGCCGCCACAATTTTTTCCTGAATTTCCTCCATTCGCCAATGCCAAATCTGTGCCACCTTTTCCACCATATCTCTTTCTAAGGGCGAAAATAAGCCATCAAGATGAGCCAGTGCTAAAATTTGATCCATCGCTTCATTTTGCTTATCTGGCGGTATTCGACTCGCCACCTCCTCCACCGAAAGCCTATTTTCATCTTGAGTCAGAATTTTCTCCATCTGGGCGATGGTGTCATCTCCCACTTCAGTTTGAGTGGCGATTTCCTGTAACGCTTGAGCGGTTTGGCAGTGAATTTGTTTCTCGGCACAAACGATATGGGCGACGAGGAGGAAGGTGTAGTCTAGCTGTGCCGAGGAGGATTTAGTGGCGTTGGGCATTTTGATTATCTGACAAATGCGGGAAGATAGGGGAACCATTATTTAGCAAAGCATAAATTGTTCACCTATAGAGTTCTTTGCCTCACAAACCTTAACCGGAAGACATAGAGAGATTAACTGTAGAGGAGGAGAAGAGGCAGGGAGAAGAAGAGGAATCGATTAGACATCTCCAGAAACTAGGTTTTTATCCAGACAGGGTAAGGATTTGAGATTGTTTCACAGGAAATGAAAAAGTATATCACAGAGTATTAATGTAAAACGCGCCTTTCGTAAGTACCACAGAATTCCCTATTCTTCCATTCAACGCTTCGAGCATCCGCCGTACTATTCCCCAGAAATTTGCACTAATAAAGTCCGTTTCCTGGGTCCATCTAAATCGAAAAATAAGACAGATTGCCAAGTGCCTAAAGCTAATTTACCATCTATTATTGGGATTACTTCACTGATACTTAGTGTCATTGCCATCAAGTGAGAGTGAGCATTCATCGGTTCATCTTCTGGTACAATCCGCAAATGAAGGTCATTGTGTAAATAGCGATCGCAATCTGGTGCTAGTTTCCTCAGATATACTTTGATATCCTCAAATAATCGTTCCTCATTCTCATTAATTGCTAAGGCTGTCGTCGTGTGGCGAGAAAAGACTAATGCTTGTCCGTTTTGAATCGATGTCGCGGAAATTAATTCCTGGATTTGGGTAGTTACATTATATATGTTAATTCCCGTTTCTGTTATTATTTCTAGGATTTTGTTAAATATTGCCATTCTCTCACCTGATAGCTTTATTCCGTAATATATTATATTTTTTTTTACGCAAAGAGCGCCAAGGTAAACGCAAAGGTACGCGAAGGTTTTCAGCTAGGGTTTGCCTGATTCGGATTGAACAGAAAACGATCTGATTTGTAGCTCTAGTCGGTACTTGGGATGGAGATGCGATAGCCTCTCGTAGAGAAGCTACGCGGGAGCATCCCGTGAGGGAAGACATACAGGTTGTATTCTTGCTCCCCCCTTTGACAAGCAGGGCTGTTTTATGCTCGGGTGCGATCGCCAAAAGTCAAAGCGATCGCTCTCTGGTAAAATGACAGCGATCGCCATTTTTTACGATTATGTTCAATTTAATATAAAAGCTGAAAAAAGTCAAGGACTTCCGAAAAGACTAGGAAAAAAGATATCCCCTGTGGTTAGTATTGTTGGTGGTAATTTTAGCAAAAATTTCAGGATATTTAAACTACAGATGGATTGAGTATTTTGCCCAAATAAATCAAGAGAGATTCAAAAAAAATGAGATTAAATTTGCCATGCGCCATTGCTTCGCTTCACCTCATGGATGTCTTATCTTAAAAGATAGCAGGAGTGGGATACCTGGGTGGGAGAAGCAATTGCCAAAAACCAACCCTGAAAATCTCTATTCCATAGATAATATAATTACAACCACTAACGATCATCTAAGAGAGTAACCATGTACGTGTTAATCGGTGGCGCTGGATTAGTCGGGCTAAACTTAGCTCAAGAATTAGTAAGATTGGGACATACAATTGCCATCATTGATACTGATATTAATGCTTGCCGATATGCCCGCCAGCAAGTGGGAGTGATGGCTTTTGAAGGAAGTGCGGTAAGTACAGAGGTTTTGTTAGAAGCGGGAATTCGTAAAGCGGATGCGGTGGCGGCGATGCTTCGCGATGATGCACTCAATCTGGCAATGGTGACGCTGGCAAAACATTATCAAGTTCCTCATATTGTAGCTCGAATGCGTCACCGAGATTTTGAAGGTCCTCTCCGTTTAGCAGGGGCTCATCATATTATTAGTACGGTTGATTTAGCTGTTAGTACAATGGTAACAGCGATTGAATATCCTCAAGTTGAATCGATGATGCACTATGAACAAGGAAAGGTGGAAATCTTTAAACTGACTATTCCCCCAGAGTCTCATGTGGCGGGGCGCAGTCTTGCTTTAGTTTCTCAAGATGTCCGTTTTCCAAATGGTTCTTTAATTATTGGTTATCAACCTCATCCCCATACGGATCTTGTTGTTCCAGATCCTAGTACAATTCTGGAGGCAGGGTCAAGTATTTTGGTGGTTACTCATTCTGATTTATTACATCAGGTGTTAGATTATTTGGGTTTTTGTTCGACTGAAACTGTCCAAAAGTAAGATCGCTATTGATAGCATTTCATAACTTCTACGCCTTTCAACAATGAGAAAAACCTAACCCCCCAACCCCCTTCCCTTCCAGGGAAGGGGGAGTAAATTGCCAGGAAAGGGCGAGTAAGGAGTAATATTTTTTACTCCCCTCTCCTGGTAGGGGAGGGGTTAAATCAGTCTTAATCATCCTCCAATTTTAAAAGCTGTTCATCAATTATTTTGATTCGCCCATGGACTACTTCTTCTGACAAAATTCGCTGCCGTAATCCCTCATTCAATGCGCCCTTTTCTGCTAATAGTAATTGCCGCCGAATTGCATCTAGTTTCGTTCGCTCCGTTTTATTTTCATTGCCATCATCGGAACGCTGATTGTAAATATCCCGTAATCTTCTCTCAGAATTGGCCACTCGTACCTGATAAGATGCCCGCATTTCTTCGTAAACAGACTTGGGCAAAACTCCTGAGTTAAATAAAATATCCAACTTATCTTGAGCTGCTTTACCTGTCATCAATTGCGCTTGTAATTCCTCAATTTTATGATAAGATTCTGAGCGATTAGATAACTTTAATCGCTGTAAAATCCAAGGTAAAGTTAACCCTTGCCCCACCAAAGACAATAAAACAATACCAAAAATGATAGCTAGTAATGTTTCTCTTCCAGGTAAAGTTGAAGGTAAACTTAACGCCAAAGCAGTGGAAAGCGAACCTTTAATATTCCCAAAAAACAAGACATGCCGCCACCGCATGGGAATTGCCCTGTCGAAAAAACGTACTAAGGCTAAAAGAGGATAAACAGTTAAAGCCCTTCCCACCTGATAAGCAATAAGAGCTAAAACAACAGCAGTTAAATTTTCCCAGAGATTGATAATATTAATCTCCAAGCCAATCAGTAAAAAAATAAAGGTATTTACCCCAAATCCTGCATATTCCCAGAAATTAAATAAAGTAACATGTGTTGTAGCAGATGTGACTTGAGAATGCTCAAAATTCCCCACAATTAATCCTGCCACAACCACCGCCACGACACCAGATACATGTAAAAACTGTCCTGCTTGAAACGCACCCAAAGCAATCGCCACAGTCAGAAGAATACTACTTAAAGGATCCTCAGCTTGTCGCAATAAACCAATGCTCAGATACCCCAAAGCCAATCCAATTAAAACGCCGCCAATAATAACGAACAAAAATTTCTGAACCACATCAAGAGGAGATACCGAACCTGTCTCATATACCGTTAAAATTAAACTAAATAAAACTAAAGCCACATCATCATTAATCAAACTTTCCCCTTCAACCAAAGTCACCAATCGATGAGGTACAGATATTTCCTTAAACACTGCAATAACCAAAGCAGTATCCGTAATTGACAAAATTACCCCAACTAATTCAGCAGGTATCCAATCTAAACCTAACTCTAATCTCAATAAAACAGAAGTAATTCCCGCACAAATTAAAACTCCTGGTCCCGCCAGTAAAGCAATCGGTTTAATCGTACTGCGGAGGCTAGAAATATCAGTATTCATTGCCGCTTGAAATAACAAAATCGGCAAAAATAGATTGAAAATCAAAGATGAATCCAGTTGGAAGCGATGGGGCAAAATTTCCGTAATCGCTAACCCCGCTAAAACTAATCCCGTGATGTAGGGAATGCGCAATCTTCTCGATACTAGAGCAACTCCTGTAGCAACTAACAATAAAATAATGAGAATGGTGACTATTTGAGCGACATTACTTTGACTCTTGCTATCTCCAACAGGAACAGCTAAAATAATGTAATCGTTCATCCACTGTAGAGTATTTCCTAAGTCAATGTTTAGCGATTGCCAATTTAGTAGATTCACGATTTTATTTCACCTACTTGTTTGATGTAACTCAAGAAAAAAGCTAGTAGGATTTTTCCTACTAACCCCAATTTGCTCGGATTTCCGAATTTAACCTTATCGGGATATTCGGATTAAATTAAGACGAATAAACAAGGCAATACCCTTGGCGAAAAATTATGTTGCTACCATCTCTATTTTAAACACTTTGAATTAAGCACCTGCTAGGACAAAGTCTACTTCATCAGTTCCCCCTGTTTGACTTTGGCCTGATGTAATTTGAGTGCCATTTACTTCCACAGCAAAGGGTGTACTTTCTAGGTTAATATTGTAATCAGTTGCTTCGGCGGTATATCCCACACTCGCAATCATGTGACGACCATCTGGAGCGTATAAGAAAGCTAACATTTGATTTTTGGATTTACTATTATCGTAAGCCCAAATTACCATGTATTGTTGACCCTGATAATCGAAAATTTTGGGGGGACGAGTGGGGGTATAACGACCAGGATTTCCAAAGCTAACATCGAGGAAAGTCTGGACAGAATTAGTTTCAACATTGACAAAAGCCACTTCTTGTGATGATGTAGATTCAGCGTCACCTTGGCTTTCATCAATCACTTCTTCTTCCCCACGGTTGCGGAAATAATCGACTGCAACTTTAGTGCCAATTGCACCAACAGCAGCAATTCCGGCACCGACTAGGATGTTGCGAAGATTAAAATTCATTTCGTTTCTCCTTATGGGTAACAATTATCCTGGTCAATGATAGCATGGTTCAAGTTGAGGGGGTGGGGAGTGGGACAGCGGATATAAGGAGGATTTTAGGCAATTTACTCTTTTTCAGAATATACAATTTAACCCTGCAGCAGCTTATCTTTCCTTCATTTGCCATAACCGCCAGAGCAGAAATTCTCTGGCTAATAGCTTAAGTTCATTTCAATGGACTTAAAGGAATTATCTAATCGTCTTCAGACGACTTTAGCTGTGAGAGAGTGGTTAAAACCACTGGCGGCTTGTGACCATTTGACAGGATTTTAGTTAAGATAATTCAAAGTTGTCTAAAAATAGCTAATTTTTATTTAGCAATTAGCCATTAACCATTGTCAAAGATAATAGTTTCCAATCCTTTGACTAATCTTTCAATTCCTTCTACCGCTGCTTCCCCTTGCAAACTACCGTAAGCAACTCGCAAATAACAGCCATCTTCCATCCCGAAGGTTGTACCGGGTAAAACAGCCACTTTATGCTCTTTTACCAGACGTTTGACCAATTCAAAGGCATCTAATTTAGTCTTAACCTTCAAGAAAAAGTAAAATGCCCCATCCGCAGGTGCAATCGTACATAAACTTTCAAGGCGTTTTAAGGATTCTAGCACTAGCTCTCGCACCGATGCGATCGCACTTACATATCCCTGACAGTATTCCTTCCCTGCCTCCAATGCCCCTAATGCTGCATACTGAGAAATTACTGGCGGACAAATCAGAATGGTATCCTGGACTTTTTCCACCGCACCCAGTAAGTTTTTGGGAATTACCATATATCCAATCCGCCAACTGGCAAATCCGTAAGCTTTTGATAGGGAATAAAGGGAAATTGTATAGTCGCTACTATTGGGAAATGAACCTGGGGATACGTGATTGACTCCGTTGTAGGTGAAATATTCGTAGGCTTCATCGCTGATATGGTAAATTTGGCGATCGCAACATATTTGATTTACCGCCCGTAATGCTGTTTCTGGATATACTGCACCTGTTGGATTATTGGGCGAAATGGTGACAATTGCTTTGGTTTTATCGGTAATGGCTTTGGCTATGGCATAAGGTTGAAGTTGATAATTTTCATCGGTTGGCACAATTACCGGACGACAAGAAGCCATCATTATCGCCATTTCGTGGTTAAAATAATAAGGAGATTGCAGAATAATCTCATCACCGGGATTGGTAATCGCCAAAATCGCATTCATAAATCCCATATTACTTCCCGCTGTCACTACGATAGAGTTATTATCGTTAATTTCAATACGATTATCGGATTGGAGTTTAGCAGTAATTGCTGATATCAGGGGAGGTATGCCAACAACTGCTTGATACTTATGGTTATTGGCTTCGGTAAGGAATTGAGAGAGAAATGCGATCGCTTCTGGTGGCGGACTATAATGAACTACACCCTGTCCTAATGATATCGTGCCGGGATTACTGCGAATTAATTCGCCGACAATGGGAATTAGCGGCGATTGTACTGCACTCATGCGAGACGTTAAGCTGGACATTTGATAATTGGGCAAATCTCAAATTATAAGATGAGTCTAACGCTGTGATGTTGGCTCTCCTTCAAGTCGAGTGATAAGGAGGAGTTATAATTCATAAAAATCTTATAGGGCAATACTTTCAGTTTAATATTTTCAGTAATCTATCAGTAATATGGGGGTTTTCTACTCTAAGTGCAAGAGAGCAGGGAAAACACCGTTGGCAAGCGCGAAGCGCATACTCCTCTCCTCCACTCCAAACTCAGGTCAGGATGGTTTGTGGGTGGGGGAGGGGTAGCGGAGGCTGGGGATCGATCTTTGATTGCTGTACCGGAGAAATGTACAATGTTGGCGCGGGGATTATCTGGAAAGGAAAAAGATGCGTATTTTGATTATGGGTGGTACTCGGTTTATCGGGGTATACCTGACGAAGATTTTGGTGGAACAAGGTCATGATGTGGTATTGTTCAATCGGGGGAATAAGCCTGCACCTGTAGAGGGGATTAAACAGATTCAGGGCGATCGCACTAATCCATCTCAATTGCTGGAAAAGCTATCTGGTCAAGAGTTTGATGCTATTTTTGATAATAATGGTCGGGAATTAAGCGATACTCAGCCTTTGGTCGAGATATTCAAAGGTAGGATACGCCATTTTGTTTATATGAGTTCGGCTGGGGTATACTTAAAGTCGGATCGAATGCCCCATAGAGAAGGGGATGCGGTAGATCCGAAAAGTCGTCACAAGGGTAAGCATGAGACGGAAGCTTACTTAGCAGCGGCAGGTATTCCTTTGACTGCGATTCGCCCCACTTATATCTATGGGCCGAAAAATTATAACGATTTGGAAGCTTGGTTCTTTGATAGAATAGTTCGCGATCGCTCTATCCCTATTCCTGGTAATGGAATGCACTTTACTCAATTCGGACATGTCCAGGATTTGGCTGTGGCTATGTCTAAGGTATTGGGCAATCCACAAGCGATTGGACAAATATACAACATATCTGGCGATCGCTATGTGACTTTTGATGGCTTGGCACGGGCTTGTGCTATCGCTGCTGGTAAGTCTGTCGATGCTCTCAAGATAGTACATTACGATCCGAAAAAGTTTGATTTCGGCAAGCGCAAGGCTTTCCCCATGCGGGTACAGCATTTCTTTGCTGATGTTCATCAAGCGATGACACAATTGAATTGGCAACCACAATACGATTTAATCTCCGGATTGCAGGATTCTTTCCAGAATGATTATCTGGCATCTGGTCGCGATAAATCAGATATTGATTTCTCTGTTGATGAGGAAATTTTGACAATTGACAGTTGACAATTGTCAGCGGGTATATTTGGCGCTAATCTCCCTTCTCCCTTCTCCCTTATCTGCCCCTGCCACTCCTAATGCGGTTTAAGGTTGGCAGCAAATTGGGGCCACAAATAAATACCGCCAGAGATTAAGGTGAGGGCAACGGATAGCCAAAAGGCTACCAAGGATGGGACAAGCCAAATTGCAGGTAAGGGAGCAATCAAAAGTGCGATCGCAATTATTTGACTAACGGTTTTCAGTTTACCCCATAAGTTAGCGCCGCTGATTTCTGTTGTCAAATTTGGGTTAACTCGCCAACCTGCAATGGCTAATTCTCTGCCCAAAATCAAAAAGACTCCCCAAGCGGGAACTTTATCTATTTCAATTAATGCTAATAATGGGGCTAAGACTAATAATTTATCCACTAAAGGATCGAGAAATTTACCTAAATCGGTAATTTGGTTTAATTTTCGCGCCAGATAACCATCTAACCAATCCGTAGCCGCCGCCACCAGAAATATTGCTAAAGCAATCCAGCGCATCTCCTCTTTGGGATCGTGGAGGAAGTATAAAATAAAGGGTAATCCCAGTAACCGGGAAAATGTAATTGAATTTGGTATGTTCATGTTTTATAATGAATGGTCATGGTAGGACGATCGCGCTTGAGCCAATAGGATCGCTAGGCCAGGGAATATGCGATGTCGATATAAGCAATTGACTTCTCCAGAAATGAGGTTTTCACCTGGACAGGGTAAGGGTTTGAGATTATTTTTTGGAGATGTCTAATGAGCAATGAGCAATGAGCTATTTTAACAAAGCATTGAACTATCCACAAAACACCAGACAAAAGTAGACAACTACTTGACACGCTGGAGAGATAGCCAGCTTCAGTGACAAACTACGTTTTGCGGGTTATGACACTTACATGTGCTTTCGGTGCTTGTAGCCCTGTCGTCAATCGTTAAAAACCTGACTAGGGTTTGCTGAAAAAGTCTTTTCGTTCGGGGAGGGTGTGGGGTGTGGGTTTTTTGGTGTGGGGTTTGAAGAGTTTTCTGGAAGGCAATTTTCTAGTTTAAGTTAAAAAGTGTATGAATTTTGAGGGGTTAAACTCCTATT
>DOIX01000371.1:10391-25525 GCA_003511885.1 Cyanobacteria bacterium UBA11153 | reverse complement strand
AAAACTCTTCAAACCCCACACAAAAAAACCCACACCCCACACCCTCCCCTCACGAAAAGACTTTTTCAGCAAACCCTAGTTAGGAGCTAGGGAAGAAAGCTGTAAAAAATCAAGGGTTTGAGGAATTTAGAATCTCTTAACCGCCTAATATCGATATTAAGGATTTACATCTATTGCGAGTCAATATGTCGTTTCAGATGAGTCGGAATTGGCTTCCGGAGAGCAAAGTTCTGGTACAGGGGAGGATGACTTAAGCTAGGGAGTGTTTTGAATTGTTTGTAGTAGGCACTTTAGTGCATCAAAAGCTTGTTTGTAGTAGGCACTTTAGTGCATCAAAAGCCGATGTGTCAGGCACTAAAGTGCTTACTACGAACCTACTGCTATACTAATCAATCTGAATAGATTGGGGACCGGAAGATGATGTACTGCTAGAAGTAGTTGACTTTTGGCGATAATCTTCATAAAGGCGATCGCGCCAGGTAAAAAATGGCTCATAATCGCTATCATCGGCTAATCCTGGGATGCCTTTGCCTTTAATTTGTTCGGGCACATCTAGATATTTACCTTCGGGAATCTTCAGGAGTAAGCTTAATCCGGCTACGGCGAAGTCTGCCAAGCAAGGGGTATCTCCCACTAGATAAGGACGATCTGCTAAAATTAAACTGAGTGCTTCTAAGTCTTGTTTAAGACTATCTCTGGCTTCTTTAACTGTATCTGGAGTACAACCAACACCTAAACCCAAAAGTTGGATTAATTCTGAAGGTACTCCACCCAATAAAGTTTTCAGGAAATCAGGTGTTTCGCTGGGTAAAAAGGCGGTACGGAAGCTGGGATTTTGGCTTAATGCACCAAAAAGTACTTTACGACTTTTTGGCCCAATTGATTCATCTGCCCATTCTTCCATCAGTAAACATTGTCCTCGTTGTTTGGAGTTGCTAGGGATAATGGGTTTTTCGGGATATTGGCGATCCAAATACATCGCGATCGCGGTAGAATCACTGATGATGGTATCGCCATCTTTGAGGACAGGTACTTGTTTTTGTCCAGAGAGACGAAATACTTCAAATTGTCCTATCCCTGGGGTGACTTCGATTTTCTTGTATTCTAATCCTTTGTAGTCGAGGATGAGGCGGACTTTTTCTGAGTATTGGGATAGTTCAAATTGATATAGTTCTAACATTTTGTTATCTCCTCATTAGTTGGGTAGGTTGGTGGTAAGTGCTGTTGGCGCTAAAGCGCTTACTACGAATGAAGTGCGCTAAAGCGCTTACTACGAACGAAATTTATCTTGAGAATTAAGAATTAATTGCTAGTTTGAGGGCTTTTCCCGGTTGTGGTTCAATGAGTTGGGTGGATAGGTTATGGTGTTGGAGTTGCGATCGCAATTCATCGATTGTACCAGTGGTACGGAGTAAGGAATTGAGCAATCCATGGTATGTCACGTTGTCGCCTGTGGCGGTGGGGAGAAATACTTGTGGTTTGGCTAGTTGGGCAAGTGGCAAGGCGGTTTTATATCCTTGGATAATTGGTCCGAGGATTGGCACTGCTAATGTTACCACTGGGCTGATGACGACATCGATGGGTGCATAATCTTTTAATTCGGCAGGAGGATAGCCGTGGGGTTCATAATACAGGGTAGTTTTGCGATCGCTATCTTGGATAAGATAAGCGTTTTCTTGTTGTAGGGGGCCAATCGGTGCGCCAGGTAAGGCACGAATTTCAATTTTTTCAGCTAATGTGAAGGTTTCACCGAATTTGAGAGTGGTTACCTGAGTGTAGCCTAATCCCTCTACGACCTTCCTGCCACTAGGAGCAGTGACAACGGGAATTGTCTTGTCTAGTTTTTCTAATGTGGGCTTGTGGGCATGATCTTCCAAGCCTTGGGATAATAAGATCAAATCGATTTTGTCTGGTAGGGCATCGAGGGCAGGTGGTTTGTCGCCTCTGAAAAACCAAGGGAGGTTGCCAAAAACGAGGGAATCCACTAACCAGGGGTCAATTAGGATGTGGTATTCTCTGAGTTTGAGTAACCAGCTATTCGCACCGAAGTAGGTTAGCTCCATGGGAATGTGAGATTTTGATATCGCTGTTGGTAATTGTAAAGTTTTTTGAAGCAGTTGGGAATGGAGTGATATCCGACTTCCCCCTGCCCTGGAAGGGGAGGCGAGTAAGATTTTGGCTTTTATACTCTCTTCTTTGCGCTCACGCAGTGTAGCGAAGCGTCACCTTTGCGCATTCCTTTCCGTACCTTTGCGTTAAAAAAAATGTGTTTTATGAGAGCGATTGATCCCATATATATTATGTAAAGCAATAGATGTATTATTCTTATATTTTTATGATAAAAAATACCAGATATCGGGCAAAATTAATATATAAACCAATCTGAAATATCATCGCTATATGACGCGATTAATTCACGATAAATTTGCCAAAGATTACTTGTCAGAATTACTCTGCCCCATAGGTACGGTCAATCCAGGGCGCGAAGTATCTTCAGAAGTGCGACAGATTGATGTTTATTTTACGCCAACTGCCCTGACACCAGACTATATAGAAAAGCTGGGAATCTTGGGAAAAATGGCGACAACAAAGGCACTGTTTGAACCATTTCGCAATCCAGTTAATTCTGATGAAGTTCTGAGTTGTTTGAGCAAGTTACTGGAGGTGAGATCCGAGTTTTTCCGGCAAGCAAAACGAGAAAACACTCCCTACGATGAACTCCCGAAGTTGTGGATTTTAACGCCAACAGCTTCAGAAAATTTGTTAAATGGCTTTGGTGCGAATCCAGATGAAGAGAATTGGTGTAAGGGCATCTATTTTCTGCCGGAATATTTCCGAACCGCGATTGTGGTTATTCATAAGTTACCGGAAGTTCCCTCAACTTTATGGTTGAGGATTTTGGGTAGGGAAAGTGTGCAGCAGCGGGCGATAACTTCTCTGGGTGCTTTGTCTGTAGATGACCCACTGCGGATAAATGCGTTAGAATTGGTTTATCAATTGCAATCGAATTTACGTGTTAATCGAGGACAAAAGTCAAAGTCAGAAGATGAGGAGGATGATAAGTTAATTATGGCTATCAAACCTTTGTTTCAAGAACAATTAACAGCGGCTGAACAACGTGGTGAACAACGTGGTGAACAGCGAGGAATTCAACAAGGTAAAATTGAAGAGCATCGTACTATTTTAGAAAACTTTATCCGGGTACGATTGGGCGAATTAGATCCTAAGTTAACGGCTTTAATCGCTCCGGCATCGGCTTTACCTGCTGTTGAATTTACGATGTTATTGGTGCAATTAGCGACAGTTTCTGTGGATGAGAATGGGATGCGACAAGCGAGACATTTACTTGCTGAAAGTGTCTTGAGAATACGTTTTGGTCAATTGGATGAGCGTTTGACTAATTTTATCCCAAGGTTACTGGCATTATCCCTAGATGAATTGGGGTTATTCCTGTCACAGTTGCCAGAATTATCGGTTGATGAGTTGTTGGGTAGGTGGGATAATTCTGCGAGTTAACAATCTTGATGGGTGGGGAATACCCACCCTATATTGTAAATTAACTGCACTGATAACAAGCGGATTGGGTAAAAATATGATGTCAAACCACAATTGACTACCCCAAACCCACCCCGACAAATCACCCTAAAAAATTGCCCTCAACTAATCGTCCATTATAATTATTAACTAGAACCCCATCTGTCACAGGATCTACAGGTTTCACCTGAGAGAGCCAATTTTGTAATTCCTCTCCTTCAATTACCTCCGTTTTTAAGATTTCCTGGGCAATAGATTCCAATAAATCGCGATTGTGGTTGAGAATATCTGAAGCCATCTGATGGGCAGTTTCCACAATTTCCTTGACTTCTTTATCAATCGCCTTAGCCGTTTCTTCACTGACATTGCGACGGATATTCACACCATTACCTAAGAAATTATTCTGCGGTGCTAAATCGTAAGCTAAAGGTCCCATTACCTTACCCATACCATAAGTCGTTACCATCCTTTCTGCCACATCAGTAGCCCGTTGCAAATCATTGGATGCACCCGTAGTAACATCACCAAAGATAATTTCTTCTGCCACACGTCCTCCTAATAGTGTAGCAATATCTCCCCGCAATTCCGCTTCATTCATTAAAAAGCGATCTTCTGTCGGTAATTGGAGCGTGTAACCCAAAGCTGACATGCCTCGAGGCACAATGGAAATTTTAGCAACTTTTCCGGTTCCTGGCATTAATGCTCCTACTAAAGCATGACCGACTTCATGATAAGCGACAATCTTTTTCTCTTTCTCATTAAGGACGCGACTTTTCTTTTCCGAGCCAGCAATTACTCGTTCTATAGCTTCAGCAAAATCGGCAGCAGATACAGTTTCTCGTCGCGCTCTTGCTGCTAATAATGCCGCTTCATTAACTAAATTAGCTAAATCTGCACCTGCAAAACCGGGAGTCCGTGCCGCAATCTTATGTAAATCGATATCATCAGCTAATTTGACCTTGCGAGCGTAAACATTTAAAATAGCTTCGCGACCTACTAAATCCGGACGATCCACTAATACCTGACGGTCAAAACGTCCGGGACGTAATAGCGCTCGATCTAAACTTTCGGGACGGTTAGTTGCAGCTAAAACAATTACCGTAGCATTGCCAGCAGCAAAGCCATCCATTTCAGTTAATAACTGGTTTAATGTTTGTTCTCGTTCATCATTACCACCACTGGGAGAATTACCGCTACTGCGAGATTTACCAATTGCGTCTAATTCATCAATAAAAATAATACAAGGTGCTTTCGTTTTCGCCTGAACAAATAAATCTCGAACCCGTGCTGCACCTGTCCCTACAAATAACTCCACAAATTCCGAAGCAGAAATACTGAAAAAAGATACTCCTGCTTCCCCAGCTACGGCTTTCGCTAATAGAGTTTTCCCCGTTCCCGGAGGCCCAACTAATAATACACCTTTAGGAATTCTTGCCCCAATTTCGGTAAAGCGCTGAGGATCTTTCAAAAATTCGACAATTTCCACTAATTCAACTTTAGCTTCATCTGCACCTGCCACATCCGCAAAAGTAATTTTAGCAGATTCGCCTTCCACGTAAACTTTTGCCTTACTTTTGCTAAAAGAAAGGGATTGTCCATCTACATCGGTGCGCTTCATGAAAAACTGAAAGGCAGCCACTAAAATTATCGGCGGTATCACCCAACTTAATAAAACTGAAAACCAACTCTCTTGGGCAGGTGGTAGGGCGAAAAATTCGACTTTTTTCTCCCTCAATTTTTTAGCTAAATCGGGATCGTTGACTGGAATAGTTTCGTATATTGGTCCTTGTGGCTCTTGTGGCTGAGTGAGTACGTTTTGATCTCGATTCGTCTGGAGAGGGCTGGGCGTGGGCTGGAGAGCGGATGGTGTGGGTTGGAGCAGCTTTTCTGTGGATGTTGTTCCCTGAGTCGAGTTGGGTGTGGGTTGGAGAAGCTTTTCTGTTCCTTTAATCGGATCTGGTGTAGCTCTAAGCAGCTCTTGTGCCGCTTTGAGGGGATCTTCATTCTTGAGCTGATAGAGAATCTGGTTATCCCCCATCTTAACTCGCAAGACTTTCCCTTCTTCTACCTGATCTAGGAAACTACTGTAAGGGACTCTGGGAAATTTTGGCGATCGCGGTATGAAAAGATACCCTAGGAATGACACCCCCGCCAAGATTAACAGAATATAGCCAATTTGGGGAATGCGTGGAGATTTTGGTTTTTTTTTAATACTCATGGCGGTAAGCGATCCTTAAAGTAACAGTCATGGGAGTTAATTCAGTGAGAAGTACCCATTCTCAGGGTAGCAAGCTCGGGATCGGACTATGGGGAATGGTACAGCCGATCCCGATGTGGGTAATGGGGATGAAGGAACCTCCTTTCTACTCCCCATTCTTTCATAACTTACCCAGCTACTCTATCTGTAGAGTTTATCCAGTCATGTACTAACTATATGTAGCGTTTATTTCCTAATTTGGCCTAACTTGTATCTCTTTTTATCACTTTTAATTTTTAGTACGCATATACCGATTGACAATATAAAACTAAAAAGCTATGTATGAATATAAGCATATTATTTATCTGGATGCCTCCATATCATTTAGGAGTGGTTAACCATGACAACCGCTTTAGGCAAATCCACAAGTCATTACTTGTGGTCAAACTTCTGCAACTGGATTACTAGTACCAAAAATCGGCTATACATTGGCTGGTTTGGGGTGTTAATGATTCCCTCCATTCTCACCGGCTCTATCGTTTTTATCCTGGCATTTATTGCCGCACCTCCGGTAGATATCGATGGGATTCGGGAAACCGTCTCCGGTTCATTACTTTCTGGGAACAACATCATGACGGCTACGGTAGTTCCCACTTCTGCTGCGATTGGGTTACATTTTTACCCCATCTGGGAAGCAGCTTCCGTCTCAGAATGGCTTTACAATGGTGGCCCTTATCAGCTGATTATCCTGCACTTTTTAATTGGTATTTTCTGTTGGATGGGCAGAGAATGGGAGCTAAGTTATCGTTTGGGAATGCGTCCCTGGATTCCGGTGGCTTTTTCTGCTCCCGTGGCTGCTGCAACTGCTGTCTTGTTAATTTATCCAATTGGACAAGGTAGCTTTTCTGATGGGTTAATGTTGGGTGTTTCTGGCACATTCAACTTCATGATTGTCTTTCAAGCGGAACACAATATCCTGATGCACCCTTTCCACATGTTGGGAGTGATGGGGGTATTTGGTGGTGCTTTATTTTCCGCAATGCACGGTTCTTTAGTTAGCTCTAGTATTCTAAAGGAGACGAATGAAGATGAATCGGCTAACTATGGCTATAAGTTTGGTCAAGAGGGAGAAACTTACAATATCGTAGCCGCTCACGGTTACTTTGGACGGTTAATCTTCCAGTATGCCAGCTTTAACAATGCGAGATCGCTCCATTTCTTGCTCGCAGCTTGGCCTGTAGTCGGTATCTGGTTTGCGGCTTTAGGTATCAGTACTATGTCCTTTAACCTGAATGGGTTTAATTTTAACCAATCTGTCCTTGATGCACAAGGCCGCCCTATCAATACTTGGGCTGATATCATCAACCGCGCTAACATTGGGATTGAAGTGATGCACGAGCGGAATGCACATAACTTTCCCTTGGATTTAGCTAATGCGGAAATTCAACCTATAGCTGTCGCGACTCCTTTAGTTCGGGGCTAAGTTCAATAATTCTCCTCTGTCATTATAGCGATCCTGACTAATAGTTTTAATTCTATTAGTCAGGTTTCTTAATTTTGGCTCTAATTTAATCTATATTCTACCAACTCGCAATTTGCTACTAGCTTCCCTGACATAAGTGATAGATTGGCAAATTATCTTGACTTCTGATACCTTAAGTTAATCCAATGTTTTCTGGAGATGTCTATTTGAGAAAATATAGGGTGCGTTATTTAACGCACCCTACTGCTTTTTTATTTTCCTAGGTAATTTAAACAGGTGGCATAATTACCTTCGTGGCTAAACCCAAAGTTTTCAGCAATTGAATTGCCCACCACGTCATATCAATTTCCCACCAACGCCATCCCGCTTTAGCAACATGAGGATAAGCATGATGGTTATTGTGCCAACCTTCACCATAGGTAAGAATTGCCGCCCACCAAAGATTCCGAGAATTATCATTAGTTTCAAACCTCCGATATCCCCAGATATGAGTTACGGAGTTAATCAACCAAGTGCTATGCCAAAGCAAGACTGCTCTCAAACACATACCATAGATAACAAAAGACCAGCCGCCGAGTAAATAGAGGATAATTCCTAGAGGAATCTGGAGGAGAAGATGGTAAGAATCTAGCCAACAATAAAAGGGATCTCTGGCTAATTCGGGGGCAAATTTTTTATAACTTTCGCCATTAAAAAACTCTTGTTTGGGATAAATCAGCCAAAGTAAATGACTCCACCAAAAACCCCGACGTGCTGAGTAGGGATCTTTGTCTTCATCCTCTGTGTAGGCATGATGTAGGCGATGCCCCGCTACCCAAAAGATGGGACCGCCTTGCAGGGCTAATGCGCCAATAGTTGCGATCGCGTATTCTAATATCTTTGGTACTTGGAGACTGCGGTGACTTAAAAGTCGGTGGTATCCCAAACAAATACCAATACTACCTAATAACCAATGGAGAAGAATAGTAATACCTAAAGCTGTCCAAGAAAAAAACCAGAGAGCAAAAAAAGTGAGGAGATGAACAGCACTAAAAAAGAGCAAGTTTGTCCAACTGATATCTAACTTTTGCTGGTTGTCAGGAAAATTTTGCACTGAATTAAATGACATAATGATTGTTTGAATGATACCCTAAAATTTGAGTTATAGGTGGAACGATCCCGATTGGGTATAACTTTTACAGACTTTCGGGAAATTGATGGTACAGGTTTTCTCTGGTTTTGAGCGATATGAAAATTTAGTTAACTACTGCTACTAAACTTTTCTCCAATTCTCGCAGAAGTTGAATATTCAGATTGAAAGCAATATTAGCTTCTTCAACTATCTTATCTGCCAGATCTTCATCAACTTCTACGCTATCTAATCCCGCTCGATATTTAGCTTTAAAATCACTCAGATCCTTAATTTCCTTAAACTCATAGAAACTGACACCTCGATCGTTTTCTAAACCCAAAGCTGACTCAGAAATTGTTTTCAACATCTGACCCCCAGATAGATCTCCCATGTACCGGGTGTAAGCATGAGCAATCAATAAAACTGGTTCAATAGCAGATAACTCTCGAATCCGAGAAATATAGGCTTGGGCAGCCGCAGTTGGCGTTATTTTGTCGCGCCAGTTTTCGCCATAGAAGAACGTCAGATCTTGTTCCAAGCTAGCTGTACGATTGAGTTTGGGAAAATAAATGGGACTGATCCAAGGATGGTTTTGATAACACCTCAGTTCCGCTTCTAATTGATTGTAAATGTAATACAAATTACCCAATAATTTACCAAAGGTATTTTTATCGACAGCACCTTTGAGAAAACGTCTCATGAAATCAGTATGTTCGGCATTAGTATGAGCTTCTTGTGTACCGATTTGCAGTTTGGCAGCTAAATTACTGCTCATAAATCACCTCTTCAATATGGGGTAAACCCCATCTAAAGCAAGAGGGTAGAAAACCCAATGCTTCCCAGGGGTGTGGTATAGGCTGGTATCAGTAGAGCCTTAAGACACTATACAACTAATTAGCGATTAATGTGGGGATATATTTAACATTTCTTTATATTATGTACAATATGGCCTGTAGAATCTAGCAGTTCTGCAAAAACAGAATCGGGCATTCATCCCCACGTATCACCCCTAGGGGAGCGCGGGATGAATGCTGGGAGAAGGCTATTCATGAATACTTCCATCTGGCATAATTGCTCCTTTCAGGTTAGCATTGGAGAGGACAGCGCGAGTGATATCTGCTCCGAGCAAATCTGCTTGTTCCAAATTCACCCCATCTAGATTGGCATAACTCAAATCTGCTCCTCGTAAATTTGCACGACTCAGGTTGGTCTGATAAGATTTATCAATGCCCCGAACTTCTAAAATTGCCCGACACAATTTTGCGCCATTTAAGTTAGCACCTTGGAGCATAACACCACCCAAATTGGCATAACTCAAATCGGCATCGCTCAAATTTGCGTATCCTAAATCAGTCTGTTGATCTGAGCTTGGGCGTAAGTCTGCCTCAAATAAAATTGCTTTCGCTAAATTAGCACTACTTAAATTAGCACCACAAAAAAAGGCTTTGATTAGTCTTGTTTCCTTTAATTGAGCTTTAATCAATTTAGCACCACTCAAATCAGCCTCGCGCAACTCAGTTTGGTAGAGATTGGCTTCACTTAAGTCTGTACCCCAGAGGATAGTTTCACTGAGATTAGCCCCTGCGAGATTAGCCTGAAAGAGTTTAGCTTGTCCTAATCGTGCTTCCCGGAGATCGCTATTGCTTAAGTTAGCACCGCTGAGATCTACACTGACTAAGTTAGCTTCCCGCAGATTCACCGCCGATAAGTCTATATGGGTAAAATCTCGTTCGCCTGTCGCATATCGTCTGAGAAGTTCATCCGCATCCATATTAATTATTTACCTGAGCTTTACTCTATAGTCTATCAAAAACTGCATACTTCTTGCCCTGCCATCAGAACAACTTTGTTTTTGGGTAAAATAGTTTGCTCTGGCTAAAGTAATTTATTCTCGACCTAATGCTACCATTGTCAGCTAGCTTGCTCCGAGGCTATACTTGTGGAAAGATCGCTTGACGTATCTACCAATATTGAATAGGATAGTTCTGAAACTAAAGTTTCATATTTTGAATGGAGAATAATCAAGATGAGTCTAAGCAATTTACTAGGTGACGCGAAGAAGAAAGATACTTTAGTAGCTGACCTTGCTAAATTAATCGATACTCAAGTTGCATCTATGGGTGGAGTTTCTGGGCTGGCTTTGAAAGCTGGATACTCCGCAATTAAAGGTATTAGTCCTGGATACATTACAAAAGTGTTAGAGCATCTATTGCCAGAAGCCCTAGTTGTCCTCGATCCCTTATGGAGTGAAGGTGTTCAATCGGGAGATCCAGTAGATTATTTTAGCAACAATAAATCTCGCGTATCCGATAGTTTGCTCGGTATTACAGATGCTCGGATCGAAAAATCAAATAATAAGACGGTAACAGCAATATACGGCAAATTGCGTAAATCTGTTAACAAACATGTTGAAGATGCTGTTCCAGGTTTAGCGAAAGTTATTCTCAAGGCTCAAGAGTAATAAGTTTAATTTCTGACGCACTAAAACTATACTGTTTCAGAGGGTGCGTCAGACTGTTAAATCAAGGATGGGAAATATGAAAAAATTTACAGTCAACTTCTGGTACAGCTAACTGAATTTTTTGGCGCTGTCTGGGTATCAGTAAAATATTGGTGTCGAACCATGTCTACAGTATGAGTTAGGGTTCCTGCTAACTGAGCAATTAATTCTGAAGGAATCTGTTTAATCCCATCGTCTCCAAACTGTTGAGATAATTTATTTAACATAACACAAGCACGATGAATAGGTGATGGCATTTCTAGGATTTTTTGGAGCATTTTGCTGTAGGAAATGCGTCTATGAAATGCTTCCTGCCTTTGCAGGTATGTCGCAGGTGCGTAAAATTCAACTTTGCCGATTACATATACTGAAATACAGTTAATATCAAATCCGCCACCAACTGCTGCACCATTTCCCACAAAATCAGCATAAAAGGGTTTTTGGATAATAATACCTCCGCAACAGTTAGGCTTGAGGGCAATCAAATGTCCGCTTTTAAACAAATCCAGGGGGACATTGGCGCGAGATTTGCCTGAGTCATGGGGGGTGGTTTGGGGAGAAGAGTTATTGGTAGAGTTCATGTTGCACCTCGATTGTAGATCGTCTATTCCCTACTTAGTTATATCTCTGATACTTTTGAGCTTATGCAGGGAAGAGGTATAGCGAGGGATAAGGGGGACAAGGGGGACAAGGGGGACAAGGGGGACAAGCGGGATGGGGGAGACAAGGAGGAGAAGGAGGAGAATGAAGATCAAGATTTTTAGTAATAAGCTGCTACGCTTTTAAGAATCTGTTTTGAGAGCAGGCTCGCAGGGGGGATCTTGAGCAGGGGAGAGGGTTTAAGCGATTTTTTCCTAAATGGAAAATATACAGTTTAAATGAGCAGCAGCTTACCAATAATTAGCAATTCACTATTACCCAAATTAGGTAAAAAGTAAAACTTAAAAAAGTCTGCTTTTCCTTTATGCTATGCCGCACCTTAACCGGAACATAATTCTGTGGAAATTTCTGGGATAATGTTTTGGAGGTCTTCTGAAGGATTTTCTATGCTGTAGATTTGTTGCAAAACATCATTCCAAAGTTCTTTTTCGGCAAAGTATTTGGCTATCTCTAAGGTAAATTCTTCAGAAGTTGTGCCTTTTTCTTGAAGTTGTATGCCTAGGATAATTAAGTCTAATCTAATTTGAGATCTTTCTTGATTGTCTATTACTTTAAAGGGAATTTTCATTGCCGGATTATTCCCATTTTGGCTAATAAAAATTACCCATTCGTAATTTTTACCTGGTGTTAAAGCCGGTCCGGTGTAAGGAAAGCGATTATCTGTTTCATCGACTGTTTGACTCCAGAGTAGATCTTGACTATTGGCAAGTTTTACGCCAATTTTACCTAAGATACCGCGCCAAACAAATAAAGGGCGATTAGTCCATATTTCTGTGGTATTATGTTTGGAAAATGGTGTGATTGGGCAGATATTACCCCTGGCAATTCCATTACCAGGTGTTCCTGGAGGTGGATTATCTTTATCTTTATTATTGAACAAATTATTTAATAATTCTTGCCAAGATTTTGCTAAGTCTTTGATTTTAGTAGATTTAGGGAGTGAAGAATTGTTGTGTCCTCGATTCTCTGTCGCTTCTAGTCTAGTTGGGAGAGATGTGATGAGGATGATTGTTAGCAAAAATTTTGAGAGAATCTGATTGAATCTAAACATAAAATTATTGGGTGAATAAATCGAGGACAAGATAAGTCCAAAATGTGGTTACTGGGATGGCGAAAGGTAATAGTAAGGCTCCGGTAATGTACAACTGCAAGCTGACTAATCCATAAAATCCTGTTGCAGCTACCATCAATAGAAAAGATTTACGATTACCTAATGGTACGATAAATCCCCATAACCGCTCGGACTTTTTTTGTCGTGCTTCTGTTCCTTGTTTCCAATTCAATACTATCAATTTTCCTAATAAAGCAGCTACTCCAACTAACCATAAATCGGGAATTGGTACGACTAGGCGCTGGGTGAGAAAATGATGGATGAGATAGGCATGAACTTCGCTACCAGGGAATAATTGACGTAAATCAGGGGGATTTTCGCGATCGCGCCAATACCTCAAACCTCCTGGCACGGGAAAGTTATCTTCTCCTTCTGCTGCTACACCTGCTTCGCCATAACCTCCTGGTGCAATTATGATAATTGGTTGTTTTTTGATTCTTTTTTGTTCCCCATTTTGTGTTAAATTGAGTTTAAGGGTATCTGGGCGAGTATCTAGTAATTGCCAAGCTGGTAGTCTTTGATAAACTCGATTGGGCGGAATGGAGAAGTCAAGAATTGGATGCAACCACCGCTGATTATATTGATAAGCAAAGTTGGTTATATTTTGTAATCTTGCTGTGGAGGAGAAGAGATTTTTATAATCTTCGTCAGTTTCCTCGTTGATGTAGGTTTTTATTTGAGATAGCCAATTAACTGAAGATGGTAATTGTGGTTGAGGTGGTTGGTTATCGCTGACGAAATTACTCCAATATGCTAAGGATAATAGGTAGGCAAAGGGTAAGTTTCTTGGATCGGTAGATTTCCTCGGTACTAAGGTGACATGGGATATTCTTTGGGCAAAGAGTAACATGACATCTCCTTGCAAACTCCAGTTTTTATTGGCAAAATCTGGCAAGAGGTTAAACCAACCGCCTCCATCTTTTCGGGTGATGCCAAATACGAACCAAGTTTGATTTTTGGTGATAGATGTTTGGATAGCTTGGGCAAGATAGGGATCGTTTTCTTTTTGATAGCGATCCAGGAGATAATCAATTCCTACTACTTTAGCATCCAGTGCTGTCAATTTATCTACTAATTGGGCTAAATAGCGCCGATTCATTGGTTTGGGATCGTAAATTCCGGCTTTTTTAATGGATTCTTCGTCAATTTGTACGAGTAAAACAGGAGGCTGTTTGGCTTCGGGTAATTGATGGGTAAACTGACGATAGCGTGCCTGAGTTAATACCCTTTGTTCTAATAATATATCTTGGACAGGTAACTGCCAACTAGTCGCGATGAAAATAGCAAGTGCTATGGCTTCTTTTTTTCTCGGAAGTAAATGCTTGAGCCTTTCCTTATTCCCAAAAGGCTTAATTCTAAACAAGGGCGCATGAGGATGGCAAAATAAAGAAGGAATCAGATAAGCACTAGGATAAGTCAAATGCTTTTCCAATTTCAGATATTGACAAGCTGACAAGAGAGACTCGCCAACATCCTTATATTCAGCCAAACTCGCCAGAAACCGCAACAAAAACTCCTGCGCCACCTGATTGTGAATCGGCTCCCGCATTACCGCCACTTGACTTAAACCTAAATCGATGAGACGATTAGCAATACTCATCCCATTGCAAGAATTAAAGATCGCAAACTGCAATCCTCTTTCCTTGGCTATTATCAGCGAACCTTCAATCTCCTGTAACAGCAACGAATTACCAGGTGCGATCGCAAATTCTCCCCCAGTCAAGCTCGTCTCATTACTATGGCCTGCAAAAAATAAAATATCCCAACCCTTCTCATCCGCAAGAGTCTTGACAATTTGCGCTTTCAGTGCATGAACATCCGTTCCCGGTTGCCAGCCCATAAAATGAATATCGGCAATTCCAGATAGCGATCGCACCGCCTCCTTATCTGCCTTAAAATCTAATCCAGTATCATCTCCCAAAATCGCCAACACCCTCACCCGATGCCCGCGATTTCTCGGTGTCACGGTTGTACCCTGAATATTTACAGGCATCCGCACAATCCGAATTCTACCCCTTGCCCCAAACTCCATCCCAATTTCCCAAGCTTCCCAAGGTAACCGCGCAATTTCTAAAGGATTGCAAGTCAGAAACACTTCAGTTATCGGGAGTGAGGAGTAAGAATTAGGGCGCGGCTCGAAATTATCCCCTTTCCCCCGATTCTCCATTCCCCATTCCCCCAGCACCTGCGCCATCCGGGAACGAATTTCAAATAATTCGGCGCTGCGCAACCATTGATGAAATTCATAGAGCAAAGTAGCTTCAGCTTGTACCAATTTGGCGTGCCAATCAATAGGGGGAACACCCAAACTACCCGTTTTCCCCACTCTTCCCCGCAACGCCTCCTTATAAAAACTCAGATAAACGCTACTCCATTCCTGGTACAATCTAGTCAGATTTTCTGGATAAGGTAAAGTTACTCCCAGTTGTTGCCCTTGTCCCCAAGATAGTTCAAATAAACAGGTGTTTTCCACTCGTTGCACTTTGAGATAGAAAATATAAGTAGTCTGAATCATATTAGTTGACAGTTGACAGTTGA
>DOIX01000371.1:8991-10101 GCA_003511885.1 Cyanobacteria bacterium UBA11153 | reverse complement strand
GTTGACAGTTGACAGTTGACAGACTAGCGATATGGCATCCCAATTACTTTGGAGTTTGATAGATACAGGATAGTGTTTATCCCGATATTACTCGATCTAGATAGGATATAGCAGCGGAATATCAAGATAATCTCATGACAAATTGGATTAAAATCAGAGGAATCGTCAAACAAGGCTATGGTGTCGCATCAGGCAAATCAAAAGATCCTCGTTTTCCTCATGGCACAATTGCTATGCAAAAGCCTTTTTTTAAAGAAAGAGGTTTTGAATTAGATAACTATTTTTCCGGAACTATTAATATTTCCATCGCCCCACATCAGTACCAAATCAAAAAAGCCAAACATACATTCAGAAATCTTAAATGGGCTTCAGAAGTACCAGCCGAAGACTTCTCCTTTTTTGATTGCCGAATTTTACTAAACATAGGCAAATTACTAGATGGTTTCATCTATTATCCTCATCCCGAAACCAAGCCCGAACATTTTCAAACCCCCGATACCCTTGAGATTATTACCTCCTTTATCGGTGATTTGCAATATGGAGACGAGTTGATGATTGAAATAGATAGCGAACAAATCTATTTATATAATTGACAATTGATAATTGCGGAAGGTGGTGCGTAAATTTTGCATATAGAGCAACCGCCACATCTCCGTAATTCTACTGATTTGTAAAGATTTCATGAAGTTACATTGAATTGATTGACCAGACACAAGAATCCCACTATTATTTTTTCCAATAATATAATTTGCTAGTTACTATTTCCCGCTAATAGCTAATCGCTCTAGCCAGAAATAGACATAACATTGTGCAGATTTTGTCGGGACAGTTTAGTCACAATCCTTATTCATTTAATGATAAATTATTTGAAAAAACACAACCAACCCACGCTGTACTAATGAATAATAGAGCTAAAATAATCAGAATTTACGATTGGTAATTAGCCAGGAGATATTTTCCATAAATTTTGGCTTATAACTAGCAAATTAGGTTAACAAATCCCAGGAGTTACGCAACGACGTTACTTATACTGTGGATGGGGGAGCATCCCACTTTGGCAAATATACACTTGTTTTTGCCAAATTTTTTACCCCCCCCAGCCCCCCTTGT
>DOIX01000371.1:0-8743 GCA_003511885.1 Cyanobacteria bacterium UBA11153 | reverse complement strand
CTTCCCTCACGGGATGCTCCCGTGGATGGTGCGTTAGCTTGAGCATAACGCACCCTACAGATGGGGCTTTGCGTAAGTACGGAAATCATTAATTTATCAAAAATAGAAAATTAAAAACATGGCTTTAATAACTGGTGACGATACCAATAACTTTCTGATTGGTACTATCGGAAATGACACTCTAATTGGAAATGGAGGGGATGACATCCTCAATGGAGACAATGGCAATGATATCCTCGATGGCGGTACGGGAAATGATACGCTCAAAGGTGGTGAAGGTAACGATACTTACTACGTTGATAGTATTGGTGACACAGTTGAAGAAGTGCAACCAGATTACAATAACCCACGCTTCGGTGGCATTGATTTAATTATTTCCACTATTGATTATAGTTTGAATTTTTCTAATACATTTGGTGTAGAAAACCTAACCATGATTGGTTTAAACCCAATTAGCGCTAAGGGTAGCTCTCTCAACAATATCATCAAAGGAAATAATGCCAATAACCTAATTTTTGGTGAGGAAGGGAATGATACCCTAATTGGTAATGGCGGTAATGATGGCTTAGATGGAGGAAAAGGTAATGATATCCTCGATGGCGGAGATGGAGATGATTTCCTCCGTGGTGGAGAAAATTCATCTAATTCCTATCCTCCCAATTACTTTGACAATGATACCCTCAAAGGTGGTGCAGGAAATGACATTTTAGAAGGAGGATGGGGTAACGATATCCTTGATGGCGGTACGGGAGATGATATCCTGCGAGGTGGGGAAGGTAACGATACTTATCACGTTGATAGTATTGGTGACAGAGTTGAAGAAATTGAACCTGGCTATAATAATCCAGCCTTCGGTGGGATTGATTTAGTTATTTCTAGTGTAAATTTTTATTTAGATTATACTAATTTACGAGGGGTAGAAAATCTCACCTTAACTGGCTTAAATGCGATTGATGGTAGAGGTAATTCCCTCAATAATATTATCAAGGGTAATAATGCCGATAACCGAATTTTTGCTAGTGATGGTAACGATACCCTGACAGGAAATGGCGGTAATGATAGCTTAGATGGAGGATGGGGTAATGACATCATCGATGGCGGAGATGGGGATGACTATATCATTGGTGGCGAAAACTCACTTCCTTACTACAATTCATCTGGTTGAGTGGATAACGATAACCTCAAAGGTGGTGCAGGAAATGACATTTTAGAAGGAGGATGGGGTAACGATATCCTTGATGGTGGTACGGGCAATGACATCCTCAAAGGTGGTAAAGGTAACGATACTTACTACGTTGATAGTGAAGGTGACAGAGTTGAAGAATTATCACCTGGGGAGAATAATCCCCCACCTACTGGTGGTATTGATTTAGTATTTTCCAGTGTCAACTTTAATTTGTATTACACTAATTCGCAAGGAATTGAAAATCTGACTTTAACTGGATTAAACGCCATCAATGGTATAGGGAATTTTCTGAACAATATCATCAAAGGCAATAATGCCGATAACCTAATTCTTGGGAATGAAGGTAACGATACTCTGACAGGGAATGGCGGTAATGATGGTTTAGATGGAGGATGGGGTAATGACACTATCGATGGCGGAGATGGGGATGACTATCTCATTGGTGGTGAAAACTCATTTCCTTACTACAATTATAATAATGATGATTTAGTTGATAACGATAAACTACGTGGTGGCGCAGGAAATGACACCATCGAAGGAGGATTAGGCGATGATATCCTTGATGGCGGTACGGGAAATGACATCCTAAAAGGTGGTAAAGGTAACGATACTTATTACGTTGATAGTGATGGTGACAGAGTTGAAGAAGTATCGCCTATCCAAAATAATCCAGCTAGTGGTGGAATTGATTTAGTTATCTCCAGTGTTAGCTTTCGTTTGCATGAAAATCAATCGCAAGGAGTAGAAAATCTTACTTTAACTGGCTTAAATGACATCAACGGTGGAGGCAATTTTCTCGATAATATCATCAAAGGCAATAATGCCAATAATCTAATTTTTGGTAGTTATGGTGACGATACCCTCACGGGAAATGGCGGTAATGATAGCTTAGATGGAGGATGGGGTAATGACACTATCGATGGCGGAGATGGGGATGATTTCCTTCGTGGTGGTGAAAACTCGCTTAATTATTATTACAATTCTGATGGTGATGGTTTAGTTGATAACGATATTCTAAGTGGTGGTGCAGGAAACGACACCATCGAAGGAGGATTAGGCGATGATATCCTCAATGGCGGTACGGGAAATGACATAATGCGAGGTGGCGAAGGTGACGATATTTATTATGTTGATAGTGATGGTGACATAGTTGAAGAAGCATCACCTGATTACAATAATCCAGCTAGTGGTGGAATTGATTTCGTTATCTCCAGTGTTAGCTTTCGTTTGCATAATAATCAATCGCAACAAGTAGAAAATCTCACCTTAACTGGTTTAAACGCCATCAACGGTGAAGGTAATTTCCTCGACAATATCATCACAGGGAATAATGCCAATAATCTAATTTTGGGTGGCGATGGTAACGACACCATCATAGGAAATAGTGGTAATGATAGCTTAGATGGAGGATGGGGTGATGACACTATTGATGGTGGAAATGGGGATGATTTGATTCGTGGTGGTGAAAATTCACTTCCTTACTACAATTATAATAGTGTCACTGACAACGATAACCTCAAAGGTGGTGCAGGAAATGACACCATAGAAGGAGGAGGGGGTGATGATATTCTCAATGGCGGTACAGGAAATGACATAATGCGAGGTGGCGAAGGTGACGATACTTATTACGTTAATAGTATTGGTGACAAAGTTGAAGAAATTCAGCCTAACTACAATAATCCAGCCTCCGGTGGAATTGATTTAGTCATCTCTAGTGTCAGTTTTAATTTGGATTCCTATCAATTGTGGGTGGTGGAAAACTTAACCTTAACTGGTACAACAGCTATCAACGGTACAGGTAATTTCCTCGATAATACCATTATCGGAAATAGTGGCAAAAATATCTTACATGGAGGAGATGGGAACGATACTTTATCCGGCGGTGACGGTAACGATATCCTCTACGGCGGTAATGGTGATGATATTTTAACAGGAGGAGAAGGTAGCGATCGCATTTCCTTCCATCATCCCGCTCGAGGCATTGATACTATTACTGATTTCTCTGTTATCGCAGATACGATTGAGGTATCTGCTACTGGCTTCGGCGGTAATTTAGTTGCAGGTGCAGCAATTAAAGTATCTCAGTTTATTCTTGGCACAGCGGCGACTACTGCCAATCAGCGGTTTATCTACGATGGCAGCACTGGCGCGTTATTCTTTGATTCAGATGGCATCGGTTTAAATGAGCAAATCCAAATTGCCCAATTAAATCCCGATTTGGCGATGACTAATGCGGATATTTTCGTTATTGCCTAGAGCGCCACTTCAGGAGCATGATTCTCAACGATATAAGTAGGGTTTGCTGAGAAAGTCTTCTCGTGAGGGTGGGGTGTGGGTTTTTTGGTGTGGCGCAATTTTCCAGTTTCAGTGAAAATTTTTATCTAATTAGTCTTCGTTAAAGTTAGTGCTTCTCCATCAACAAGGATGGTATCCTCAGTTGACGGAAAACGGACAATAGACTTAGCAACAACTTTATGCCGAACATCTTCATGCTCTAGGATGCCAGTTAGGACAATATCATGGGGGAAAATGCGCGACTCAGATGCTACTTCTTGTCCATCGATGAGTAACTTGAGGGTTTTATGCCAGTTATTCCGGACTAATTCGATGCTATGACCGTAGTATGTGCCGATTTCGCGATCGCCTATAATACTCATAAATCCTAAACGTCGCTTTCTCACTAATCTTCAGCTCCATTATGCCATAAGCGATCGCAGCTTACCAGCCAGAGAATCTGGTTTACTTATCGCAAGGGACTAGGGAAGAAAGTCGTAAAATCAACTGCTGCATGAGCGAAGGAAAGATTGTCTGTATCGCCAAATCGCGCAAAAAACTCAAATATTACCAGCGCTTCATATCCGCTAAGATCTGTCGTTGATGCCAATATTCCTGCCAAGTCCCATTTTAGGTGCTTGTTTGACTAGTGGGAGCGATCGCATCCACATTCAAGTCAAGATTCTCTCACACAATCGTGTCATGGCTCAAAGCTAATTTCCCTCTATTGCCCATTTCCTACTCCCCATTCCTCAGTCTTAATCTAATTTTTAGCCCACTTCTGTGGAGATCGGGCTACCCTGTAGAGGAACTAAACCGTACTACAACTTCAACAGAGTTCCAACGAGAGTTTTTATGACACAACCTAGCTTTGGTGTAATTGGATTGGCTGTAATGGGGGAAAACCTAGCGTTAAATGTGGAAAGTCGCGGGTTTCCCGTTGCCGTTTACAATCGTACTGGCGAAAAAACCAAAGAGTTTATGGAGAAACGGGCTGTGGGTAAGAATGTTACCGCTGCTTATTCTCTGGAAGAATTTGTCCAAGCTTTGGCACGTCCCCGTAAAATTCTAGTTATGGTAAAGGCTGGTAAGCCTGTTGATGCTGTAATTGAACAATTGAAACCTTTGCTGGAAGAGGGAGATACGATTATTGATGGCGGTAACTCTCTCTATGAGGATACAGAAAGACGGACTAAATATTTAGAATCCACTGGCTTGGGATTCGTCGGGATGGGCGTTAGTGGTGGAGAAGAGGGGGCACTAAATGGTCCGAGTTTGATGCCGGGAGGTACTGAGGCGGGGTATAAAGATTTAGAGCCGATTTTGGTGAAAATTGCTGCCCAAGTGGATGATGGCCCTTGTGTTACTTATATCGGGCCTGGTGGTGCGGGTCATTATGTGAAGATGGTTCATAATGGGATTGAGTATGGGGATATGCAGCTTATTGCTGAAGCCTACGATTTACTCAAAAATGCACTAGGGCTTGACCACAATCAGTTACATAAAGTATTCGCCGAGTGGAATACGACTGATGAGTTAAATTCTTTCCTGATTGAAATTACTGCGGATATTTTCAAGTATGTCGATCCAGAGACAAATATACCGCTAGTTGAGTTAATTATGGATTCTGCCGGGCAAAAAGGTACTGGGCGTTGGACTGTGGTAAGTTCTTTGGAATTAGGCGTGCCCATTCCAACTATGTATGCTGCGGTAAATGCCCGCGTAATTTCTGCTTATAAGTCAGAAAGAATTGCAGCTTCTAAAGAACTAACTAGCCCTAGTGTTAGTTTTGATGGAGATAAAGAGGCATTTGTCAATAAAATTCGCGATGCCCTTTATTGTTCAAAAATGTGTTCTTATGCTCAAGGAATGGCTTTGTTAAGTAAGGCTTCTCAGGAATTTGGTTACAATCTTAATTTAGCCGAAATTTCGAGAATTTGGAAGGGTGGTTGTATTATTCGCGCCGGATTCCTCGATAAAATTAAAAATGCCTTCAACGAAAATCCTCAATTGCCCAACTTACTCTTAGCCCCTGAGTTTAAGCAAAGTATTTTGGATCGACAAGAAGCTTGGCGCGAAGTGCTAATTTTAGCAAACAAACTGGGAATTCCCGTTCCCGCTTTTAGCGCATCCTTAGATTATTTTGACAGCTATCGGCGCGATCGCCTACCCCAAAACCTGACTCAAGCCCAACGGGACTATTTCGGCGCGCACACTTACGAGCGCATTGATAAGGAAGGGGTATTCCATACCGAATGGAGTCAAATTCCTTAATCTTGAGATCTTGCCCCCCGATCCCAAATCCAGGTTAATTACCCCCTCAATCTTAAAAAGACAGGGGGCAGAGGGGCAGGGGGCAGAAGAGAAAAATCATGAAGATAAGAGGGGTTTCTTTTTATAAGCGGCTTCAGAAACCGGGTTTCTTAAATAAACCCGGTTTCTCTTGTTTACCTCACAAAAAGTTAATTTTTTGTAAAGAGAGAAAAATTATCCCAAACATGTTACATACTACTAATGTAGCTAAATATCTCGATCGGATGAATAATTACAGCCAGTTCGATGTTGCCATTTTGGGAACAGGCTTCTCTGGTTCAATTTTGGGTGCAGTTTTAGCTAAACACGGCTACAAAGTCCTATTAATTGACGAGAAAGAGCATCCTAGGTTTGCGATAGGAGAAGCGACAATTCCTCAAACGACAATGATGATGCGCGCGATCGCAGATCGTTACGGTATTCCCGAAATCCGTGAATGCAGCACATTTGAGGGAATGCACAAGCACGTTACTTCCCATTGTGGAGTAAAGACAAACTTTGGTTTTGTCTATCAACGAGAAGGAAAGGATCACAATCCCCAGGAAGTGACTCAAAACATTATTCCACACTTACTCGTTGGTTACGATGCCCATTGGTTTCGGCAAGAATTCGATGCCTATTTAATGACTGTAGCCATTAAATATGGAGCTTCTGTCCGTCAGAATACCCATATTATAGATTTGGAAATTAATGAAAGTAAAGTTTTCCTCAAAAGCGATAATGGCGATGAATTTTACGCCCGCTATTTGGTAGACTCTACTGGTTTCAAATCTATCTTGGCAAAACGATTCGACTTGCGCGAATCTCCATGTCGATTTAAAACCCACTCCAGATCCTTATTTAACCATTTCATCGGTGTCAAACCTTACGATGAATGTGTTAATTCTCCAGAAGTTTGGGATGTACCACAATCCTGGCATGATGGTACCATGCACCACCTATTTCCCGGTGGATGGATGTGGATAATTCCCTTCAACAATCATGCCAACAGCAACAGTAACCTCTGTAGCGTCGGTTTGTCCTTAGATACCCGCATTTTTCCTAAAACTGACATCAATCCCCAGGAAGAATTTGACAGCTTCTTGGCAAAATTCCCCGGTATCGCCCCGCAATTCGAGAATGCTAAACCTGTGAGAGAATGGGTTTCTACAGATCGATTGCAGTATTCTTCTAAGCGATGTGTAGGAGATAGATTCTGTCTCACCGCACAGGCAGCGGGAACGATTGATGCCCTTTTCAGCCGTGGCATGGCTAATACAGTTGATGGTATTTATGCCTTGGCTGACGTACTGATTAAAGCCTTAAAAGATGACGATTTCTCGGGAGCAAGGTTCGAGTATATCGATCAATTACAGCAACGATTACTAGACTACAATGACCGATTGGTTCATTGTTCTTATATAGCATTTTCTGATTTTGCTTTATGGAATGCCTGGTATCGGGTTTGGAGCTTCGGTGGTTTGCTGAATGTCTTCAGAATTAAAAAAATGCAAGACAAATACGCAGAAACCGGAGATTTATCCTACCTGTCTGGTTTAGAAAACCCCCGATACTTGGGTTCATTATGTCCAGATTTACAGCGCTACGAGGAACTTTTCGAGGCAGCGGCTTCTGCAGTGGAAGCAGTTGGCGAAGGTAAGTTATCATCAACAACTGCCGCTGAGAAAATTTTAAGCTTATTCGATCAACCAGATTTCATTCCCCCTCGATTTGAGTTTAATTCTGCTGCAAGGCATTTTAACTGCAAATTCGATGTGGATGATATAGAAACCCTATTAGATTGGGGTAAATCTGCAATGGATGAGGTTAAGCAGCTTTGTTTTTAACAGGGAATGGAGAATAGGGAATAGGGAATAACCGTAGGGTGCGTTAGGCGACAGCTAACGCACCATCTAGCTTTTCACATCCGGATCGGTTAATCTTCAGAGTGTTAGTTGGATCTAAAGCTACGCAAAACCTGGGATATGTTTCAAGGACGTAAGGAATTTCCGGTGATGGGACTACCCGTTCACCTAGAAGATGACTACAATAGCTGGTTAGGAAGCCGTCTCCAGCAGAAGATAGGAAGTCATGTAGTGACATTAAATGCGGAAATGGTGATGCAAGCGGAGTCAAATCCAGCTTTAGCCCATGTTATCCAGAAAGCAGAATTGGTGATACCTGATGGTGCTGGTGTAATTTTTTACTTACTACTGTACGGTGAAAGACAGCAACGTTGTCCCGGAATTGAACTTGCGGAGTCTTTATTACAACAAGTTGGGACATTGGGTAAATCTTTTCCAGTATTTTTCTATGGGGGGAAACCGGGCGTAGCTGAGGCAGCGGCGACAGTTTGGCTCTCAAAACTACCAGAAATTGCGATCGCAGGCATTCGAGATGGTTATCTGTCTTCTGAAGGAGAAAATGAATTAAAGGCTACCCTCAAAGCCACACAACCTAGTTTGATTTTAGTTGGTTTGGGTGTCCCGCGTCAGGAATTATGGATTGCGGAAAATCGACATTTATGCCCTCAAGCGACTTGGATTGGAGTTGGTGGCAGTTTTGATATTTGGGCAGGGACAAAAACTCGCGCTCCTGGTTGGTTGCGCGATCGTAATTTAGAGTGGCTTTATCGATTATATCAAGAACCTTGGCGTTGGCGAAGGATGATGGCTTTGCCGCAGTTTGCTCTTAAAGCGATTAGTCATCGTTTTGCTTAAATTAATTGCTTGCACCAATCTCAACAAGGGGGTTAATCCCCTTGTCTGTCTTGACTTTTTGGGGAATCAAACTGATAAGCTGTGGCGCATCTAAATTGGATAGTAAATTTATCGAAAGGGGTGTAGGGTGTGGGGATATACAAATTAAATGCGTAGCAGCTTAGTTTGGCACGCTCAGTACGGTAGATACGTTTTTGGATCTTAATGTAATAAGCCGTTACGCATTTAATTTATCTGTTTTGAATGAGGGGGAGCTGGGGAGAAGGTTTGA
>DOIX01000327.1:15586-15706 GCA_003511885.1 Cyanobacteria bacterium UBA11153 | reverse complement strand
ATGGCGGGAGGGAGGGGATTTCCGCCTGATGTTGGTGATAGGTTGATGGGGGTTTTTGGGAGATGGTTGGTGGTGGTTTTCCGTTGGATTGTTTCTGTTGAGGGGGTTGTAAGTTCTCAG
>DOIX01000327.1:7129-15265 GCA_003511885.1 Cyanobacteria bacterium UBA11153 | reverse complement strand
CAACAAAGCTAGGCTCAATTTGAAAATACTCATTTTCTGTTCCCATCAAGGTTGCTTCATCACTCATCTATTACTTCCCGTCGCACTCCTAAATCTATAACAGTGCCATCCTCAACCCCCGACTCTCCTTCTTTTACTCTGACAAGAATCGAACATTTCTTCCTACCTCCACTATCCGAAGGCACGTTAAATACTATGATTGGTGGCCGGAGTATTACTCTCGGTTCTCGCGGCTTTTTGCTGGGTGGGATTATTGAGAATGATGGTTCCGTTTCTATGTAGTCGCCAAACACGCTGCGCATTGCCTTTACAGACAGCGGTAGGGATTCTTCTGGATATAGGCTTACTATCATTGGTTGTTCATAGTTGTAAGGATTAACAAATACTATCGCATATTTAAAGGCAGGATCGAAAGGTCGGACAGTCCGATTTTCTGATGAGGTCAAAGGTGCATCAACCCACTCAGTTCCCAGACTATTGGCGACTTCATCCACGGTTAATTTTTGGGCAGATAGAGTGTCGCAAAGTTTCTGTATTGTTTCAATCATTTGTTCCTCTTGAGGGGGTTGTAAGTTCTCAGCGAATTCGGTTTGAGTTCCCGATACTGGAGTAGGATTAATTAGTCTGCTTCCGCTGAAAATCAAGCTGGAAGTTAAGCTCAACAAAGCTAGGCTCAATTTGACAATACTCATTTTCTGTCCTCCATTTTGTTCTTCACTCTTGAGGAGTTGGTATTTTCAGTACTTCTTACCCGCTGCATCACCAACTCTCCAAGCATCTGCTTCCTCTGGGAGCGCTCGATAAGCTTTATGAGCATTTTGGTATCTAGCATAAACATTATTATAGTTTTGCCAAGCTTGATTGATAGCTGTTTGATTTCCCGTATTTTGTGCGTTTTGCAGTGCTGTGTCAGCATTGCTTAATGCGGCAGCTTCTTGGCGTAGCTTGTTCAAAACTTGCTCTCGTTTATCGCTATTTTTTCCATAAATACTGTCGTACCACAATTGAGCTTGTTTTTTCAACACATCATCGCTGCCAGCTTCAAATGGTTTGCTGACTGCGTTAGTAGCAACGTTGGGAGGAATTCCCATTTTAGCTTCGATATAGCTAGCATCATGACCTTGCGTAGCCAATAGTTGAGCGATTCGATAGTATTGCTCGGCATGACGTGCTTCATGATAAATTGTATTGACCACTTCCCTCATCTGTGGGGTGGCGATAGAGGAAGTCCCAAAGGATTGTTGATTGAGTTCAATCTGCCAATATTTGTAATCAAAACGCCCAGCATCGTCACCAAGATCCGATCTCAACTGATATGAGCAAGCAAATATACCGTGGTTATTGGAAAGTATAGTATTAACAGCATCCACCAGAGCCTTTGCTCGATTGGTAGCGTTACCCAATTGGCTCCAGTTTTGCTCAATCTGTCTTGCCGCATTCACAAACTCATCAATGGACTTAATCGAACCAATTCCTGTCAAGCCACTAGACTGAGAAGTGCTACCTTTAGCAGTATTCTGGGCAAGTACAGATTCCTGAGTATTCTTGACACTATCACTGAGTTTTTCTTCAAACCCTATTCCTTCTGAAGTTGAGGTTTGTTGTTTTGATTGCGCCTCATCAGCGGCTGATGTCTCTTGTGGTTCTAACTGATGTTGTAAGATTTGAGTAGGTTCGGAGTTTTCGGAAAATGAGGAGTCGCCAGTATATTCCTGATGTTGCTCTGCGACCAAGCTTTTTTACGTCGCATCCGTTTTATTGTGAGGTTTCCTTTTCCAGAGCCTCCAGCTAGAGCTAGAATTTGGCAAGGTATGTTTCCAACAGAAACTCCCACTAGGGGGCTAGATTTTAAAAAGCTGTCTAGGTTGAATGTATCGGGTGGAAGTATCCACAATATTACTTTAAATGCTGCTTTTATAGCGGCTGGAGCTGGCGAGCCTGTCATGATGAAACATTTGCTAGAATCTACGAAAAATGAATATGTTAAAACCGATCGTATTTTGACAGATATTGAGGTTAAAGGTTGGGTTTAAGTTGTGAGAAGTGGAAGGTTATTTTGTCACAATCATCATTCAAAACTTAAAATTGTGTCACACAAAAAAAAACACATCCCATCCTCACGAAAAGACTTTTTCAGCAAATCCTAATTTGCCCCTACTCTTAACTTTATTTCCCATGCCTACTATTCCCTATTCCCCATTAAATTGAGCAAAAAAAAATGGCAAATATTTTCGAGACAATTGTAAATTTCTTTAAAGAAGATGAATGGCAAGTTTCTCAAGTAGAAGGAGAAACTATTCTGGAAATGGGTTTTACGGGCGATAATGGCAATTGGATGTGCTACGCTCATGCCCAAGAAGATGAAGATGTGGCACAATTTATTTTTTATTCTGTCTGTCCGGTTAAAGTGATGGAATCTAAACGGGTAATTGTGGCTGAATTCTTAACGCGGGCAAATTATGATTTAGCCTTGGGGAATTTTGAGTTAGATTTTACGGATGGGGAAATTAGATATAAAACTAGTGCAGATGTCACAAACGATCGTTTGACTGTCAATTTATGTAAAAATTTGGTTTACACAAATGTCTTGATGATGGATAAGTATTTGCCGGGAATTATGGCTGTTGTTTATGGTGATGTTTTGCCAGTAGATGCTGTTGCTGCTGTGGATAATCCTCGTGAAATTCACTTGACTGAGAATTGATGTTTCATCGCTATCAAACTTGGTGAAAGATAGGCAAGCCATCTGAATGGAGGTGACATGGTTGATAATGTTCTGCTAAAGTAAAATTGTCGCACGTTCCGCTAAATGCGATCGCTCTCCTTTAGATAATGTAATATGTCCAGCCAAAGGTTCTTCTTTGAACCTTTCCACCACATAAGTCAAACCATTACTTGCTGCATCCACATAAGGATTATCAATCTGATCTAAATCTCCCGTTAGGACAATTTTAGTCCCTTCTCCGGCACGAGTTAAAATCGTTTTCACTTCATGGGGTGTGAGATTTTGTGCTTCATCAACAATCATAAATTGTTTGGGAATTGTTCGTCCGCGAATATAAGTTAATGGCTCAATTTGTAATAATCCCCTTTCGATCAATTCTTCATGTCCCCGTCGCCAGTGGGCAGGTTTGCCCTGGGGTTCCTGAGTACCAAAAATGAGGTCAAAATTATCATAAAGCGGCTGCATCCAAGGGGTTAATTTTTCCGAAACATCTCCTGGTAAATAGCCGATATCTTTACCCATCGGAATCACGGGGCGAGAAATCAGCAAGCGATTGTAAATACGTTCATTGGCAACCTGATGCAATCCAGCCGCAATGGCAAGTAGTGTTTTTCCAGTCCCCGCTTTCCCTACTAGCGTCACCAGTTGAATGGAATCTCGCAGCAATAAATCTAAGGCAAATTTTTGTTCGCGATTGCGAGGTTGAATGTGAGAAATACCGCCATGAGGGACTTTAATTGCAGGTATTAGCTGTGTATGAGGATTATCTGTAGCAGTTTCCCCTCTCCCAAAGGCAATGGCTAGGGCGGTATGAGATGGATTGGTTGAATCGATTAAGGTGACAGCTTGATTCGGAAAAATTGGTTTATCTAAGGAAATACTTCCATCTTTAAAAAAATGCTCAATTGTTTCATTATCAACCCAAACTTCAGTAGTACCTGTATAAAGTTCCTCAACATCAACTTTATCAGTTTCATAATCCTCAGCCGCCAATCCCAAGGCATCAGCCTTAATCCGAAGATTAGTATCCTTACTCACCACAACCACCGGACAATCGCACCGCTGCTTAAGTTCCAAAGCTACTGCTAAAATAGCATTATCTCCCTTATCTCCTTCCAACTCAGGAGGCAATTCCCGCAGAGTTTCGCGATCGCAAAGTGCCACCCGCAGACACCCTCCCCCATTAATCGTAATCCCGTCAATTAAATGCGATCTCTCACGTAAATTATCCAACGTGCGAGATACTTGACGCGCATTTCTCCCAGTCATTTCGGGCTGCTTCTTAAAACGATCCAATTCTTCAATGACGGTGATAGGTAAGATTACATCATTATCCTGAAAGCGTAGCATTGCCGAGGGATCGTGGAGGAGAACATTGGTATCGAGAACAAATGTCTTTTTCATAGCTACCATGGGAGGAAGAGTCGTTGGTTTGAACGAGTGATGGCTGGATGTATAGCAAGGGACTAGGGACTAGGGGCTAGGGGCTAGGGGCTAGGGAAGAAATCTGTGTGCCTCGTAACATCTTTTCAGAATCCCCCTTCTTCAGATGGGGGAGTACGTCAACGTGTAGTTAACTTTACACCCCGATGGAGGCGTTTCGCTATTCTGTTACAAAAATGCAATTTTTTGTAATAAAAGCCGCAATCCAGAAAACCTGCCGGAGAATTAATTCTCACCTCTCATCGCTCCAGTCCATTTTAATGGACGGAAATTATTATTCCAGTCAGTTTTAACTGACTTAATCTATCAGACAGAGATTTTAATCTCTGTCAATAGCAGGGAGGCAGAGCCTCCATATTCTCGTTCCCAGGTTCAACCTAAGAACGAGGGTTTGGAGGCTCTGACTCTAGTTGCAAATGGTGCAAGATCTCAATTTTAACTGACTTAAGCTATCAGACAGAGATTTTAATCTCTGTCGGGTTATCCCAACTCCTCGAAGTTATCAATATCAACCTGGGAACGAGAATAATGGTGCGTTAGCTTTCGCATAACGCACCCTACAGATAGATGCTTTTCGTAAGTCCTGATTTTAATCTCTGTCGGGGCGAATAGAGATGGACAAAAATTATTATTCCAGTCAGTTTTAACTGACTTAAGCTATGAGACAGAGATTTTAATCTCTGTCGAGTTATCGCTACTCATGGAGGGTTATCGCAACTCCTCGAAGTTATCAATATTGCCCCTTCCCTGTGAAAACTTCCCTCTTCAGGATCCCATGGCTACAATAGAAGAGAATGCGCTATAAGGATAAGGCTGTCATGACACCAGAAATAAATCAGCGGGTGCAAGAATTGCGGCAACTTCTGCAAAAAGCTAGCTATGCCTACTACGTCCTCGATAATCCTACCATGGAGGATCCAGTATACGACCAACTCTATCGCGAATTGCAAGATTTAGAAACCCAATATCCCGAATTAATTGCCCCTGATAGCCCCACACAAAGGGTAGGCGAAAAACCCGCATCTCATTTTTCCTCAGTACGCCATAACATTCCTCTCTATAGTTTAGAAAATGCCTTTAATATTGAGGAATTTGCTAAATGGCAAGAAAGATGGCAACGCCACCTTCCACAAGATTTCCCACTCCCCATTTATGTTTGTGAATTAAAAATAGATGGTTCTGCTTTAGCATTAACATATCAAAACGGCATATTAGTGAGAGGTGTAACGCGAGGAGATGGCGTAACAGGTGAAGATATTACGCAAAATGTCCGTACTATTCGTTCAATTCCCTTGCGACTAAATACAGATAATCCACAACCTATTGTCGAAGTACGGGGCGAAGCATTCTTACCCATAGAAGTATTTGAACAAATTAATCAAGAAAGAGCAAAAACAGGGGAACAACTATTAGCCAATCCCCGTAATGCTGCCGCCGGAGCCTTGCGACAACTAGATTCCAGACTTGTTGCCCAACGCCGTCTAGATTTCTTCGCCTATACCTTACATTTTACCACTGAAAAATCAAATCCCCCTACTCCCCACTCCCAATGGGAATCATTAAAATTATTGCAAAAATTAGGATTCAGAGTTAATCCCAATCGTCAACTCTGCCCTTCTCTAGAAGATGTCCGCAATTATTATAATAATTGGGATAAAGAAAGGCGAAATTTACCCTATATGACAGATGGAGTAGTCGTCAAACTCAACTCCATCGAATTACAAGAAAAACTAGGATTTACTCAAAAATTTCCCCGTTGGGCAATTGCCCTAAAATATCCCGCCGCAGAAGCACCCACACTAGTATTAGATATTACAGTGCAAGTCGGACGAACAGGCGCATTAACCCCAGTTGCTGAATTAAAACCCGTACAACTAGCAGGGACAACAGTATCCAGGGCTACTCTCCATAATAGCGATCGCATTCGCGAATTAGATCTCCATATTGGCGATACCGTAATTATCCGTAAAGCAGGTGAAATTATCCCCGAAGTAGTGCGAGTTTTACCCCAACTTCGCCCTGGGAATACCCAACCTTTCCAAATGCCCGCTCATTGCCCCGTCTGTAATTCTCCCGTCAAAAGAGAAGCAGGAGAAGCAGTAACTCGCTGTATTAATTCCTCATGCCCAGCCATTCTCAAAGGCTCATTAATTCACTGGGCAAGTCGCGATGCCCTCGATATTAATGGATTAGGGGAAAAATTAGTGGAACAACTTGTAGACAGAGACTTAGTTAAATCAGTAGCCGATCTTTACAGTTTAACACCGGAAAAGCTGACAGCTCTAGAAAGGATGGGGAAAAAATCAGCAGAGAAAATACTAACTGCGATCGCACAATCCCAAAATCAACCTTGGTCAAGAGTCCTCTACGGTTTAGGCATTCGTCACATTGGCAGCGTCAACGCTCAAACCATAACTCAAAATTTTACCACAGTTGAACAATTAAGTAAAGCCAAAATTACAGAAATTGAAGGAATTTACGGCATTGGATCGGAAATTGCCCAATCAGTTTGGGATTGGTTTCAAGTTGAAGGAAATCAAACCTTAATTCAACGACTGCGAGAAGCAGGCTTGCAACTAGCAGGAGAAGTAAAAACAACAACTGAATCGGCGCATCAGCCATTAACTGGCAAAACCTTTGTCATTACAGGGACATTACCCACACTCAAGCGAGATGAAGCCAAAGAATTAATTCAAAAAGCCGGAGGAAAAGTGACTAATTCCGTCAGTGCCAAAACAGATTATTTAGTAGTTGGAGAAGATCCCGGATCTAAATTAGCCAAAGCCGAAGCATTAGGGATTACCCAACTAAGCGAAGAAACCTTATTAGCCCTAATTGCTTAAAAGTTCGTAGTAGGCGATAAATCGCCTAAACTGATAAAATATAACTGAAAAACATGGTAAGTGGTAGAAGTCCTATCTGGATCAGGTGGAAATTGGCGAGTTATTGATGAGATTACTGACTCAACTGTTATCAAGCAACAAGACAAAGTATCCTGTGGACATGCTTGTGCTGAAATGCTCCTCAAAGATAGGGGAATTGACGATGTGAATCAATCCAGAATCGCAGATGAAACGGGAGTACCTGTGAATACTAAATCTTTAGGTATCGCACTCAATAAACTCGATTACAGTGGTTCTAGAGTTTGGTTAAGCGGAAGTGTTGCTATTCCAGAAGCAACCTATTCTGAAATAATTGATGTCTTAATGAGTACAGGTTCCTGGGCTGCTATTCTCTGGGAACCCCTAGCTGACTTAGGACATATGGTTGTTGTTGATAGACTTGACAATAGAGGCAAAATCCAAATTCGCGATCCTTGGATGGCTACAAGGTATAAAATGGATAGAGAAGAATTCATAAATTACTGGAATCTTCAAGCAATTTACTCATTAAGACGATGAATGTAAAAGTTTTGTCTATTAAACCTACAAATGAACCTAGATTGCACGAAGTATTGTTATCTATAGGGGCAGATATACACAAATTTTTGTTTACAACTGAAGTAAATCAAGTGGGAGATAGATTACTTCAAACTACTGATGGCAATCGCGAATTTTCAGAAGTATTTAGATTTAATCAGCGGGTGGCTATGAATGTGAGTAAGCTGGTAGTTCAGTTTTACAATAAAGAAGTGGTTGAATTTCCAGCAGATGTGGGTAATTTTGTTACGCCTGAAGAAGCAGTATCGAAGCTGAAAACATTTCAAAATGACAGGGTACTAGCAACTCATGAGAGAACTAGCAATCCCATTACTGAAGCACAGCCTAGAAACGCTATCAGTAGTGAAGTTCGTCATAAAGCCATAGCACTTTTAGAGAAATTACCAGATGCTAGGCTTGATGAAGCTGTTCAATTTCTCGAATCTTTGTCTGTCAGAGCTGACGGGGCGACAACTATGGCTGAAACCCTTCCACATTCTGGTGTGTAGCACATCGCGTTTTCCAGAAATCGAGTCCATTTGTTAGCAT
>DOIX01000327.1:0-6756 GCA_003511885.1 Cyanobacteria bacterium UBA11153 | reverse complement strand
CGATAGTTGTCGCCCCGTCAGGCAATTGACTGAAGAAGAGTTATTCTCATTACTTGGTTATGAGTTTGTAGTAGGCGATAAATCGCCTACTACTATAGCAAATCCCATATTTTATATGGATAAAATAAATATTTATTTAGGTAAAAAAACCTGAATTAGTTCAGTTGACCAATATTCATGATAATTCCCCGTCTTAGTCACCACATCTTTTTCCAGGTTACTACTGTTGTTTCTAGAAATCTTCACAATCGCACATGGGTTAAAGCTACTATTAGGTAATTCTTCCGCTAGTCTAGCTGATTCATTAGTAACATCGACGTGTCTGATTATCGCATTTCCTCGAAAATGAGGAAATAGCATCCAGATGGGATATTCAAATGATATTCGATCCAAGATTAAACCAATTTTTGAGCAGTTTGACGATTTGACAACATTAACTGCTTCAATATATGGCTTTTGCAGTTTTTGCTGAGTCTTAAAATACTGCTCAATTCTTGGTGTATTGAAAATATTATGGCTGGTTATAATTGGTCTAGTATCATTATGCAAAACCCACGGATGGGAAAGTAAGAGGAGAATCACAGCTAGAGAATAACTAATTCTGTAATTCAATGCTTTGGACAAAATCACCCCCACAAAGGCAGACAATAAAATAAAGATAGGTAAGTGGAGTCGGCAACGCCATGGGGACCAGGTGAAAAGGAAACAAAAGAGGAAAAAACTACTAGATGCCGCAATCCAATAAAGGATTAGATAGGGTTGTTGTCTCAGTCTTCTGTTAAATATACAAAAGATACAAGCTCCCAAAATTACTAACAAATGAAGGGGATTGCCTGCTGTATCTTCATATCTGGATAATCCAGGAACATAAAATTTAGATACTTTGGGACTGGTTAAGCGAGGATCGCTCACATCTAAACCAATCAATCCATGTATAATTCTAATAATTTTCTCCGTGATGCCATTGGTGGAAGGGAGAATATTTTCCAAGCCTAAGTTTCTGACAATATCGGCATGTAAAGCTAAATTTCTTGTCACTCCTGAAATAAAAGTTCCTAAACTTAAATATTTGTTAGTTTCGCCTTCCGATAAACCTAAGGGAGACCCAAAGAGAGTAAAATTGCGGGTGTAGTGGCCTAAATTAATCGCTAAAAATATAATAGCTACAACTAGAATAGGCTGCCAAACTTTCCATTTTAACTTAGCAATCCCCCAGATAGCTAGCCAAATACAAAATGGAAACGCATAAATATAAGCTGTTCCTTTAGTTAAAATAGCGAGTCCTAAACTGGCTGCTAACCTAGATGTATTAGCTAAAGTAGCGCCCTCTTTGACAGTCAAAAGTGTAAAGTAGGCAAAACAAACCAGCCATAAAGCAACAACATAATCGTTATTAGTACTAGATGCTTGGAGAATTCCCATGGGAATCGTGGCACAAAAAACAGCAGCAAAAATTTGACTGCGTGTATTTCCTCCCAGTTGATTAGCGATAAGTGAAACTCCAATAATGCTGCCAATCATACTTCCCCATTGAATCAGATTGGCAAAGCGATCCCCTCCACTCAAAATCTGAAAATGGCTAATAGCAAATTCTGACCAAGGATTTTGAAATAGCTGAAAAAGAGTATGAGTTGGGTAATGGGCAACGCTAGCATTTTGCATCCAATGAACAACGCGACTCATGTGATATTCCATCGAATCAGAGTGGTTGGGAGGAGCAACTATAGCAACTAAACCAACAATTGCCACAACAAGTGCTATGCCACCTATCAATATCCATAATGACAAGGGTAAATTAAAGAGGTTGTTGGATTTCCCCTGTTTATTTTCTACAGCGGATTTTCCTCGTTTTCGATAAAATTGCCAGTATCCTGCGATCGCGATAAGATCGATTGATAGCCATAGCACCATAAGCCATTCAAATTTTAGTAACTTGAAAAGACTGAGTATTTCAGTTATTCCAGTGAGAATTACGCCCCATATAACTAGAGATGATAGAAGCGAAATCCGCCAATTATTCTGACTTGATTCACAAATGAGCCAGAGAAATATTAAGGCAATTAAAGGAAGAACAGCTAGCATAATTATCTGGTTGGTTTGACTGGGTTGTTTTGCTTAAAGATATACAATATATTACCTTCATTAATTCTAATCTTTTTCTAAGTCAAGTCACTATTTATCCTCCAAAGAATATGGCATCCTGATTTTCCTATTGATAAGTCAAGCTCAAGCCCCAGACGAACGGCAAATTAACTTAAAAAAACGTTACATATTTTGAATGAGATCTCTAATAGCATATACTAAAGGCAAAAATTTAAGATGACAAGGAGGTGGGTCTCTTTCCCAATGAGCTGGTCAATCAAATCTAGTCTTTTTTGAGCAACCTTAAATGGGGTTAAAACCTTCTATTTCAGGATTTTGAGCCTGCGATCGCCCCCATCATGTAGAATTGAGGGATTATCTTAGGGAAGATTTCCATGAATCTGAGTAGGAGGTAGGGTATGGGTGCTTTGCTTGGGATGGCTGGAGGCTTGTAAAATGTCACAATCTCCAAGAATATCTGGAACTGATGTTTAGCATTTGAAGCGTATCAAATTAACCAACAAGTTACCTCCGCTTGGGAGTTGTGTCAGATGAAATTGATTATCCAAATTCCTTGCTATAACGAAGAAGCAACCCTGGGAGTAACTCTATCTGAGTTACCCCGTCAGATACCAGGAATTGATACCGTAGAATGGTTAGTAATTAATGACGGTAGTATAGATCGGACAGTGGATGTGGCGAAGGCTTCTGGCGTGGATCGCATTATCAGCTTCGATCGCAATCAAGGTTTAGCTAAGGCATTTATGGCTGGTATCGAGGCTTGTTTGAAAGCTGGAGCTGATATTATTGTGAACACAGATGCAGATAATCAGTATTGTGCAGCAGATATCCCGAAACTGGTCGAACCAATTTTACAAGGTGAGGCAGATATTGTTGTAGGAGCTAGACCAATTCAGGAGATCAAACATTTTTCTCCTACCAAAAAGTTTCTCCAAAAAATAGGCAGCTTAGTGGTACGAATTGCTAGTAATACGAATATTCCTGATGCCCCTAGTGGCTTCCGCGCCATCAGTCGAAATGCGGCACTGCAGCTTAATGTATTTAATCCTTATACCTATACCTTAGAAATGATTATTCAAGCCGGACAAAAGGGAATGGCGATCGCATCTGTACCCATTAGAACTAATGACTATCTCCGTCCTTCCCGTTTAGTTAAGAGTATTCCTTCTTATATCCAACGATCAATCTTAACCATTATTAGAATTTTCATGACTTATCAACCTCTCCAGTTTTTTTCAATTCTGGGGACATTTCCTTTTAGCTTAGGGGCTATGCTGGGAATCCGGTGGTTGGTATTATTCTTTGGGGGAACGCCGAGAAGTCATGTTCCTAGTTTGGTTGTATCAGCTATTCTGATTCTCATTGGCGTTCAATTGTGGATATTTGGTTTAGTTGCGGATTTGATGGCAGTAAATCGTCAACTATTGGAAGATATCCAATTGCGGCAAAGACGTGCCGAAATTGAAAAATGCTCAAGCAAAATTGAAATTTAACACCAATAAATAATAAGCAATCATCAAGAATTAATCACCAATGAATAAAGACTTATTTGCCCGCGAAGCCTTAGCCCAAATTCCTAAATTATTAACATTGCTAGATAGAAATCCTCATAGTCCAACTTATGGTTGCTTTGACCGGAATTTCTGGCAATATAAAATTATTGACTTCCCTAGCGGGATGGCACAGGAGTTTGTTTGGCCTTTAGCTTTAGTTTACAATACTCCCTTACCGGATAACCATTTCTATCAACAACCAGCCCTTAGAGATTGGATAGAAGCGGGAATTTTATATGCTGCATCTAGTGCCCATCCCGATGGCTCTTGCGATGATTATTTTCCTTTTGAAAGGGCTGGAGGTGCGGCGGCATTTTCCCTACTGGCTTGTATCGAAAGTTATCAGGAATTGGGGTTAAATAATTTTCGGGCACTTAAGTTTTTTGAAAAACGTGCCGATTGGTTAGCCCATCATCATGAAAGTGGAAGACTGACAAATCATCAAGCTTTAATTGTGTTATGTCTGGAATTACTCACAAATCTCTTACAAACCAATAAGTGGGATCGGGCAAGAGTACAACGTTTGGAGCGAGTTTTATCTTGGCAAAATCCTGAAGGTTGGTTTATTGAATATGAAGGTTGCGATCCTGGATATCATACCTTAACAATTTCTTGTTTGGCACGAATTTATCAGCTTCATCCCGATCCTCGTTTGCAGGAAGCATTGATTAAAGCGGTACAATTAGCAGCAGAATTCGTCCATCCTGATGGCTCTTATGGAGGAGAATATACTAGTCGCAATACTTATAATTTCTTCCCCCACGGATTTGAATTAGTAGGTAAATGGTTTCCGGAGGCACTGGAAATTAACGATCGCATTCTCGCCGGATTGGACAAGGGATTGGGTTCCTGCTATGCTGACGACCATATTATTGGGCATCATACTTGGAATTATTTACTGGCTTGGCGAGATTTTGTGGAAAATCGACCCCCAATCAAGCCTCGCCCTCAAGGTAGGGTGTACCTAAAAGAAGCTAAAATTTTAATAGATCGTCGTGAGGATAGTGAACTATATTTGGCTTTAAATAAAGGGGGAGTATTTAAGATATTTAGAGATCGTCAGTTGGTAGTTTCAGATACGCAATTCTCTTTGCAAGTGAAAGGGGGAAGTAAGGTAAAAAATGCGATCGCGCATTTGGTGGATTCTTATTCAGTAAAAGTCGGCGAATATCGAGTTAGTATTGAGGGAAATTTGGGCTGGGCAAAACAAAAGCAAATGACTAGTCTAAATTTAATGATTTTACGGATAGTCATGTTTACCATCGGGCGATTCTTTCCCAACTTAATTCGGAAAATACTCCAAACAGTATTGATTACAGGAAAAAAAGATGCGCCCTTTAAATTCCGCCGCAGTTTAGAGTGGCATGAAGGACAATGGTGTGTGAGCGATGAGTTAAAAGCTAAGTCTTGGCAAGGAGTAATTCAGGTGGGAATTGGTGGAGATCAAACTTCTATTTATGTGGTGATGAGTCGCACGTTTCAACAGGGACAATTACAACCTTGGCTTGATTTAACTGGTGAAGTCAAGAAGCTGAATCATGGTGATGTCCTTAAGTTAGATAGGAATTTTTAATTTGTTAATTTTCAAGATTTAATAGTTCAGGACTTACGCCAACCATCTATCTGTAGGGAGTGTTATGCGTAAGCTAACAGACCATCCACTATTGGTAGCGTGACTGCGTAAGTCCTATAGTTAATGAATAATCGGACAATTCTCCTCCTTACCATTCTCTTAAAAATTGACAATTAACCATTGACAATTAGCCATTAATATGAAACGAGTTATTTCGATTATTGTTAGCCTAATCCTTCTTGTAGTCATCTACACTAAGATTGACTTTGCGAAACTGATTGCAGTATTCCAAAATTGCGATCGCATGTGGATGGCGATTAGTCTGGGTATGGTAGTCCCCCTCACCTTGTTTACCTCGTGGCGACTGCAACAATTGATGCCCAGCGGCTCTCGTCTGGGATTTTTTGAGGCAAATCGATTAATTTTGGCAGCTAGTGTCTTAAATATGGTGTTGCCATCCAAGATGGGGGATATTGCTAAAGCCTATTTTATGAAACAAAGAGGTCATTTGGGCGGTACGCTATCTTTATCCCTAGTAATTTTTGAGAAAGCTTGCGATATGTTATCGCTACTTTTATGGTGTGTCTTTGGGTTATTAGTTTATCCTGATAAGAATGGGCTATTTTGGGTGATGACAGTGGCAGTAGGTGTGGGCTTGGTTTTGGGAATATTGTTGCTAGCTTCTAAGAAATTTGCCTATTTATTTTTCTTAGTCGCTAGAAAAATAGCACCAAAAAAACTTCGCCTCAAGCTGGAAACAATGCAAACCTCTTGGGGAGAAATGCACGACTATTTCTGGCGAGATCCAGTACAATTGACTAAGATTACTGGTACTTCGATTTTTATTTGGTTTTTACATTTACTGCAAATTTGGTTTTTTATCCTGGCGCTGAAAGCTTCAACTCCATTTTTAGCTAATCTCGCCCTTTCTCCACTAGCTATTTTAGCTGGATTATTACCGCTAACTTTTGCCGGAGTTGGTACTCGCGATGCCGCTTTGGTTTTATTTTATCAACCATATTTTAATGCACCAACTGCTGCCGCTTTGGGATTACTTTGTACTTCTCGTTACTTATTACCTGCGATTGGTGGGTTGCCATTTTTGGGCCAATTTATGGCAACTGTACGAGGCATCAAAAAAGAGTAGGGGCTAGGGGCTTCTTGCTAGGGGCTTCTTGCTAGGGACTAGGGGTTAGGGGCTAGGGGCTTGGGCGTGTCTTCAAAGTATAAAATTTAACGTCGCAGTGATGTAGGGGCGTTAGCGCAGCGTGGCGCAGCCTAGCATAAGGGCGATAAGTCATTGGTGAAACCCAAGATTTTCAGTCCTTATGCTTCGCCCCTGCCCTAATATTCAGAGTTTAACCGCCCTGGTGGTTGCTATATTTTTGACAACGTACACTTTAAACTCAGATCTTGCACCAGTTTCAATAAGAGGCGGAGCCTCGGTATTCTCGTATTCTCGTTCCCAGGTTAAACCTGGAAGGGTTGGGAGGCTCTGCTTCCCAGCTATTATAGCAACCGCCACAT
>DOIX01000251.1:5426-15566 GCA_003511885.1 Cyanobacteria bacterium UBA11153 | reverse complement strand
AATAAGGTGATAACCGAGTACAGAAAAGGTCGGCGAGACTTTGCCTGTCAGGATTTGAGTGGGTTAGAATTGCCGAAATTGGACTTATCTGGAGGGAATTTCCGGGAAGCTCAGTTAACCGGAGCTAATTTACAGGGATCTAATTTATCTGGAGGAACTTTTAGTCAGGCAAATTTACAATCTGCCAACCTCAAAGATGCTAATTTAGTAGGGGCTTTTTTTAACTTTGCTAATTTAGGAGCTGCTGACTTAAGAGGTGCGGATCTGAGATCGGCACATATTAGTAATACAAATCTTAAAAGTGCGGATCTCTCTGGTGCAAATCTAACCGGGGCTAAAATTACGGAGGAACAACTCAAACAAGCAAAAACTAACTGGACAACCATTTTACCAAATGGCAAACGCAGTTGTTGGTGAGAGTTGTTGATTCTTGGTTGTTGGCGATTGCTTTCTGGTTTAGGGGATGAGAAGGATGGGGAAACTGGTCATGGGTAATGGCAGAACAGATATAAGGATACCTGATATTATGTCCTGGTAATTACCCATAATGCCAATAGATTAGGAGTAAAGCTCTTCAGATCTGGTAAAATCAACATTTTTCTCTATTTTTATCAATGCTAATCTACCAGACATGATAGAATGAGCTATTTATTTTTGAATGAATAAATTGTGAATGGGGGATTTTTGAGACGTTCCAGCACTTCAACTTTACAAGATCTTCACAAAAAACAACCCATCTTCATCTAAACTTCATCAACGATCTGGGTGGGTTTAGATTAAAATTACTTCATTCATACCCAAAGAAGTGGGAAAATTAGGATATCCTAAATATATAAGAGATTTTTTTTGGCAAGCTTGCCAGCAAGAGGGTGCTTTTGAGAGTGCGTTGCCAACCGAAACCGAGTTATTAAGTCGAGTGCTTCTAGATCAAAGCTTTTGTCCTCGTCAGGAAAACCCCCTCTTGATCGGGTTCTGAATTGCCCATTTTCTCAATTACCACTATCCTCTGCGGCAAGAATATGATGCAAGTAAATATGTGTAAGCCTTTTGATTCCCAACTGCTATTGCGCGATCGCTATCGCGTACTCAATATATTGGGTAAAGGTGGCTTCGGAGCAACCTTTTTAGCCCAAGATGAGTCTCGAGAGGGCAATCCCAAGTGCGTCATCAAGCAACTTCAGCCGGCAACCAACGAACCCCACGTCATCGAAACGGCGCAGAGGATGTTTGAAAGAGAAGCTAACACCCTCCGCATGGTTGGGGATCATTCCCAAATTCCTTCACTCTTCGATTTCTTTAAACAAAATCGACAGTTTTACCTAGTACAAGAGTATATCAGCGGATTAACCCTCCAGGAAGAGATTAAACAGCAAGGTCTGCTTACAGAAGTGGGAGTTAAACATTTTTTAAGAGAAATATTACCCATCCTTCAACACATCCACCATAAGGGAGTCATTCACCGCGACATTAAACCCGCCAATATCATTCGTCGGGAGCCAGACGGAAAACTGGTATTAATTGACTTTGGCGCTGTTAAAGATGATATAGCTGCAATCAATCCTTCAGAGCAAACAGCCTTGACAAATCTCGCCATTGGTACTACGGGTTATGCAGCACCAGAACAAATGCAATTGCGACCAGTTTATGCTAGCGATATTTATGCACTTGGAGTTACTTGCATTTATTTGTTGACAGGAAAATCTCCCAAAGATTTAGACTACAACCAACGGACAGGAGAAATGCTCTGGCAGAATCATGTTGATGTCAGCGATTATTTTGCTAGTGTCTTGAAAAAAATGCTCGAAGAAGCCGTAAAATGTCGCTATGAGTCAGCGACAGAAGTATTGAGAGCGCTGGATCTGGGGGATCATCTTAACAAACTAGAAGGTGGATTTACCACGGGTAAACAAGGGAAACCAACGGTTAAATCTCCGGAAACTAAAAGATCTGCCACCGAGAGGATGGCAGAAATAATTAGAATCAAACGGGAGGAACAGAATAACAGATCTCCATTGCCAATTGGAGTCGGAATGATGCGTCCGATCAATACTTCTGGTGTAAATACTGATATTAATTGGTCAAATAGTCAAGGTTATAGTGCGGGTAAGGCCAACCTAAAAAAGCTAGATTACAATAGCTTAATCAATCATTATAACAAAGGTCGTAGAGATTTTAGCTATAAAGATTTAAGTCGGTTAGAAATAGGAAAAATTGATTTATCGGCAGGAAATTTTCGTCAAGCAAAATTGTTCAACACGAATTTACAGGGCGCTAATTTAGCTCAGGCTGATTTTCGTCAGGCAAATTTGCAGATGGTAAAAATGCAAGAGGCAAATTTGAGCAGAAGTTATTTTGAAGGTGCAGATTTACAAGGTGCAGATTTGCAAGGTGCAGATCTCAGTTTTGCAGATCTTACTAATAGCAAACTGACAAATGCAAATCTTTGTGGTGCGAATCTAACGGGGGCGAAAATTACGGAGGAACAACTCAAGCAAGCCAAAACCAACTGGAGAACTATTCTTCCCAATAAAAAACGGGTTTGTTGGTAGTAGGTTTTGGTTGTGGGTTATTGGTTGTTAGTTTTTTTACGCTCCCCACTCAATGAGCCAAAGCCTGATGAAGTCGCTCTAATAATTCACTCATAGAATGGGAATTACCTCGCATAATCTCAGTAGCAATAGATGCTAATTGCGACTCAACGACAGATATAGATGTGGTATATTTCTGATTCATTTCCTTAAGATCCGGAGTTTCCAATCGACGATCCCGTACTAGGATTGGGGGTAAATTTGGTAATGTTTGTAAACGAATTAACTCTTCATTTAGTCCATCAGGATTGTTAATTTCAGTTAAATGAATCAGAAGTAAATCAACTGTTTTCTCTTGAATTTGAGCATATACATCAGCCCAGCAACGGGAGACTAAAGTTCTAAAACCAGCGGTTTGTAAGTACTGAATCAGTGCTTGCATCCAGGGAGAGAGAATTGTCAGAGGATGAGAGAGGGGAGATTCAATTATTTCTTCACTTTCCTTGCCATTACCGATATCCATGATTAAAATATTGTACTGACAGCTAAGTCCTGCTGCTACTTGAATAACTTCTAGCAATGCGCTAATCTTATTTGAATCGTCGATTGCTAAACAGGGATAAACAGAAAGACCAATAACTTGATTAGCAGCTTCAGTAACCTGGCGATCTATAGTGACTATAGGTAAAGAGGCTAAAGTAGGCTCTAAGGAGAAAGCTTGTAAGTAGGCTACCGGATTGGAGATACCAAGACCATTAAGTAAGATGATATTGGGATGCCAAATCTTAGCTAATAATTCTGCTTGATCTAAATCATCAGCTTCTAGAATCCGGTATTGCAGTTGTGAATGCTGCATTCTCAGTTCATTAGTTAGTTCATAAATTAGGTTGCTGGAGTGGGGAACGCTATCCTGTAACCCAGTACTCAGATAAAGAATAGTCAGAATAGTGCTATGCTGATAATGATGTTTACCCAAACGAGTTAGGCTTTGAAGCAGAAGTGGTTCTTGTACAGGTAAGGTTAAAAAACCATCAGCATTGCAATCGTAAGCTCGATCTTTTTCGGCATGAGTTGTGGTGACTAAGACAGGAATGTGACGGGTGTGAATATCGGATTTAAGGATAGTTAAGACATCCCAGCCAGAAAGTTTAGGCAAGAGAGGATTAAGAAAAATGACACAGGGTTGTAATTGGCGAGCTTTTTCGATAGCTTCCATACCACAACGAGCAATAACTACAGAATAACCTAAACGTTCAAGTTGTTCGTTCAAATCTTCCAGATAGTTAACTACTGTTTCGACAACTAATACTAAACGGTTGCGGATAGAAACTTGAGGATGACAAAATACAGTAAAGTTTTCGGATTGAGGTGGAGAAGGTGGAAGGAGAAGAGTAAAGTCGCTACCTTCACCGCTTTTAGAAATAAATGAAACATCGCCACCGTGCAAGCGGGCTAGGCGTTGAGTGAGAAATAATCCCAAGCCAGTACCCTGGTGACTGCGAGTGAGGGTATCTTCCAACTGCTGGAATTTTTGAAAGATTAGGTGCTGTTTTTCGGCAGGGATACCAATACCGAGATCCCAAACTGTGAAAGCTATCCAGCCCGCAAAAGTCTTGACTTTTAAACCAATTGCACCATTGGCTTCTGTAAATTTGAGGGCATTAGATAAGAGATGTACGAGCATTTGCCGCAAGCGCAATTCGTCAGCGACAATCATTTCTAAACCAGATTCAATCTCTAAAGTAAAGGGAATTTCTGTAGTGAAATCTTGATATTTTTGGTCTCGAGCTTTGTGGGCTTGTAGGGCTTGGGTATAGGCGCGATCGCAAACTGTTTTAATGTGAGTTGGCTCCAGGGTAAGTTCCATTTGCCCGGTTTCAATTCGAGTTAAATCTAGGATATCGTTAACGACCATCATGAGCTGACGACCATTTTGATAAATTAAATTAGCGTACCTGGCTTGACGTTCGTTGAGCGCGCCTAATGCTCGATCTTTCAAGAGGGTAGATAGTCCTAAAATTGCTGTAATTGGCGTTTTGAGTTCATGGCTAATACAGGCCAAAAACTCATCTTTGAGTCGATTGAGATGGACTAAATCGGCATTTTTAGCTACTAATTCTCGATCGACTGCCTCTTTTTCTGTTCGATCTTGAGCTAAGACTAGGTATATGGAGGAGGTGAGAGACGAGAGGTGTGAGGTAAGAGGAGGGTGGAGGGAGACAGGAGAAGAATTTTTGTGCTTCTTTCCCATTCCCCATTTCCTGTTCCCGGTGCCCCATTCCCGGTTTTTGACTGTTGACTGTTGACTGTTGACTTCTGGTGTGAGGAGTGATGGAGTAAGTGGAATTTTGGTGAAAGAAAGGAGGCGATGAGAATTTTCGCTTGATATTTCTGGTTGGATATCGTGAGTGTTGATGGAGCTGACTGAAAAACCGAGATTTAAGATTGGTATCGATGTTGCCAATTGATGGGAACGTGCGCTGACGCAGCAACAGAGTGCTTCCTCTGCTGTGGGATACTGACAGTGGGATCGATCTTTAAATTGACTGGGGATGGGATATGGAATCTGATTTGATTCTGGGGATGTCTCCATAAGTTCGCGCCAAGCCAAATTTTCGCCGAGAATTTCTCCTGTTGTTGTTTGTAAGCTTAAAGGTAGAGGTAATTTTTCCAACAACTGGACTAGGGGCTTGAGGAATTCAGAGGTAGTTGGTGGGGAGACATTTACTTTTTCCCTATGCTTTCCTTCCTTTTGCGGCTTTACTTCCTTTCTCTTCTCCTCTTCTCTCCGGCTCTCCTGGTTCTCGATGGGTGGTGGTTGTGCATTAGTAATAGCTGGGGTATCAGAGCTGCTAAATGCTGCTACCAAGCTGTTGAATATTTGCCAATTATTGAGCAATCCCAAAAATCTACCATCCTCTTCTACCAATCCCCATGCTGAGGTAAGGGGGGAGTAGGGATTGGGAAGTAGGGATTGGGGAATAGGGGTGGAAAACTTCTTGCCCGGGAAGCTCTTTACCAATTCGCGATCGCAATTTGGCTCGCCATTATATCTGCTCTTCCATTCCCTATTCTCGATTCCCCTGCCTCTGAGACTTGCGTCAGCCCATACTCCATCCCAGCGGTTGAATAATTGATTGAGGGTTAAAGATGCTGGTAAGATGATTAAGGGTTCGATTAGAGGTGGATCGAGTTGGCATAAAGGTTGGGAGAAAGGGTCGCTTCCTATTGCGATCGCTGGTTGGGAAATACCTCCATTGGAGAAGTCCAGTTTGGAGACTCCTGATTGGGAAATAGATATGAGATAGGGAACAAGCCGTCGTAGATTGACAACTCCCACAGGTTGTTGCTCTTCGTCCAAAATTGCGATCGCATCACATCCCGATCCATGAAAAATCTCCACCACTACAGCTAGAGTAGTGGTTATCGTACATACTGGTACTGGCTCGACACATTCTTGTAAGCTGGGAGTTGTCATTTATTCCAATACCTCAAACTGAGTGGAAAATGCAGCAACAGGCTCAATCCGAGTCCTCACTCTCGCCCAACAATTACTGCACCAACTCAATTATCACTCTGTAAAGGTCGCAGAGAGTGTATCCTACTTATAATTATCAGATTGTTTAATTTAAAGTTAAGCCACTTTTGTCCACTCCCATGTTTAACAAGCTGCGGCGCAGTTACACGATCTATTTTTGAAGAGCGTAAATTGGCTGAAATCCTTCCCCACTCTTCAGTACCAGTCTCTACTAAGCTGTCACCTATGTAATTTGTCTGTTTTGAGAGAGGGGGAGCAGGGGGGCAGAGGGGCTTGTTGAGAGGGAGCGAGGGAGAGTAATTAACTTGTGGGAATCGAGCTTATTATTCAAAGACTGGGAGTGTGAGTGTTACAATATTTTAAGGTAGGGTTTCCTCCTGGAGTTTAGCTACTCGTATTTTTGTCCATTTCTCTGTTCCAGCTTTAAATTGTATTCTTTTGCATTCTCAACTCACTATCTGTACCTTGGTTTGTTCTGACTCCCTCGCTCAGTCATTGAGCCAGATTTTGGGTGGCGATCGCTATATCTTACACATCGCTCGCTCAGAGTTGCAATTTTTCGACTTGATCGAGCAATATAAGCACCATATTGATTGCTTATTGTTGCAAGAGAGTTCCTCTCTCCTGCCAGTCATCAATCGCTTGTACGAACAAGGAACCATCCTCCCAGTTGTCATATTGCCCAAGGAATCAAAGAAAATCAATTATCGCCCGCTCAAGAGTAACCAAAATCATCAACTGGGGGCTAGGAAAGAGAATCTAGATGACGAAGATCTTGTTTGGGAGCAGAATAACCATCTGTTTCACTCTGCTGAAGTCCGGCTGGATACTATCCAATTATCAGAAATTGGTGGGTTTATTGACCAGGCAATTGCTAGATTTATTTCCCTTGCACCTACTTGTAATTTAGCCAATCCTCCCACCACAGCAAATCGGCAAGCCAATGTCACCAATCCCAGTTTTTTGACTCAGCAGCAGCGCCGATTATCTGAAAAACTCAAAGAGAGACTCGGATACTTAGGTGTGTACTACAAGAGAAATCCCCAGCTTTTTTTTCGCTACCTTCCCGAAAATGAGCGTCATCAACTCCTAGAGAAATTAAAATTTGATTATCGACAGATAATTTTAAAATACTTTTATCAAAGCGATACTCTCAATCAAGAAATCGATAATTTTGTTCATATCGCTTTTTTTGCAGATATTTCCGTATCGAGAATTGTCGAAATCCACATGGAATTGATGGAAGAGTTTTCCAAGCAGTTGAAGCTGGAAGGTAGAAGTGAGGAAATTCTGCTAGACTATCGCCTGACGCTAATTGATGTGATCGCTCACTTAGGCGAAATGTATCGCCGCTCTATTCCGAGAGAGTTATAATACCTACTTGCAGCAATCCGGGATCGCGATGCGCATCTAGGAGGAGCTTGATTTCAATTTTGTCTTGGAGTTCATATTCACATTCTTGCTCAGTATCAATTGCTAACCTCTATGAGTCCTCTGAAAAAAACTTATATTCTAAAGCTTTATGTGGCTGGTAATACCCCCCACTCGGTGACGGCATTGAAAACCCTTAAAACTATTCTAGAGCAGGAATTTCAAGGAGTTTACGCTCTCAAAGTTATTGATGTTCTCAAAAGTCCCCAACTAGCTGAGGAAGATAAAATTCTCGCTACACCCACCCTGGCGAAAATATTACCGCCTCCAGTCCGTAAAATCATTGGAGATCTTTCGGATCGAGAAAAAGTATTAATTGGCTTGGATCTTCTTTATGAAGAACTTCGAGAAGAAGAAGACGATTTAGATATTTAATTGATTTGGTGTCGCTATCTGGTTGCAGCAATGCTTCCCGATCGCGCTATGATCTATCGTTAGGAGATCCGATCGGAGATTTTCTGTGTTTTAGTATGTTATTTTTTTGAACAACCGCAACAATGAGTAAAGCTAACCCAACTGAACCAAAACAAGACGAATTGATCGCAGTCGGAGTCCAGAAAATCCGGACGATGATTGAAGGCTTTGATGATATCAGTCATGGGGGTCTTCCTGTGGGGAGAACCACCTTAGTCAGTGGAACTTCGGGTACAGGAAAGACATTATTTGCGGTACAGTTTCTCTACCATGGAATTACTTATTTTGACGATCCGGGAGTATTTGTTACTTTTGAGGAATCTCCCAATGATATTATCAAAAATTCCTACAGCTTGGGTTGGAATTTGCAACAGTTTATTAATGAAGGTAAACTGTTTATCCTTGACGCATCGCCAGATCCGGAAGGACAAGAAATTGTTGGTAATTTCGATTTGTCTGCCCTAATTGAGCGGATTCAGTATGCCATTCGCAAATATAAAGCCAAGCGAGTTTCGATTGACTCTATCACGGCTATATTTCAGCAGTACGATGCGGCTTCAGTCGTTAGGCGCGAGATTTTTCGCCTCGTTGCCCGCCTGAAACAAATTGGCGTAACTACGGTAATGACGACGGAAAGAATTGAAGAATATGGCCCAGTCGCTCGGTTTGGTGTTGAAGAGTTTGTCTCTGATAATGTAGTAATTATTCGGAATGTTTTAGAAGGGGAACGTCGCCGTCGGACGATCGAAATTCTCAAACTGCGGGGTACTACTCACATGAAAGGAGAATATCCTTTTACACTGACAAATCAGGGCTTTAATATTTTCCCATTAGGAGCTATGCAGCTTACTCAGAGATCTTCTAATGTTCGGGTATCTTCTGGTATCAAAACTTTGGATGCAATGTGCGGTGGTGGATTTTTTAAAGATTCGATTATTTTGGCAACTGGTGCTACTGGTACGGGTAAAACTCTGTTAGTGAGTAAGTTTATTCAAGATGCTTGTTTGCAAGATGAAAGGGCGATTCTTTTTGCTTATGAAGAATCTAGGGCACAGCTTACTCGCAATGGGTTATCTTGGGGTATTGATTTTGAGGATATGGAAAGAAAGGGATTACTAAAAATTCTTTGTTCTTATCCAGAATCGGCTGGTTTAGAAGATCACCTCCAGATTATTCAATCAGAAATTGAGGCTTTTAAGCCTTCTAGAATTGCGATTGATTCTCTTTCTGCTTTGGCACGGGGAGTTACAAATAATGCTTTCCGTCAATTTGTGATTGGGGTAACGGGATATGCGAAGCAGGAAGAAATTACGGGATTTTTCACTAATACTACCGATCAATTTATGGGGTCTAATTCAATTACTGATTCCCATATTTCTACAATTACAGATACGATTTTGATGCTGCAATATGTAGAAATTCGCGGTCAAATGTCGCGGGCTATTAATGTGTTTAAGATGCGAGGATCTTGGCACGATACGGGGATTCGTGAGTATACGATTACTGATGCTGGTGCGGAAATTAAAGATTCTTTCCGCAATTATGAACGTCTAATTAGTGGTTCTCCTAGTCGGGTGATGATTAGTGAAAAAGATGAACTTTCTCGAATTGTCCAAGGGGTGCGGGATAAGTCTGATGAGTAGTTATTAGTTGTTGGTTGTTGGTTATTTGTTTGGGGAATAATGAGGAATTTGTCATTTTTGAGTTTTGAGTTTATTGAAACTTTTGGATATACGGTTTTTTTTGAAACGCAAAGGTACGCAAAGGTACGCAAAGGGGTTTGTTGATTATCTGGTTGGAATTTCATCTATGGATTGGTTAAATATCTAATGACTTTGATAAAAAGATATGGAAATTTGTGAGTGAGGGCAGGGTGAAGCATTCGGATTGAAGGTTTTAGGTTTGTCGCCAAAGTTAGTGCCCGAATGCTTCACCCCTACAGGTATCTTTCTCTATCCTGATAGTCTGGGCGATTGGTATAAATTTTCACCCACTATAAATCCTCTGGATTAATCCCCATCTCCCTTAATCTTTCTGCTAATTTTGCAGCACGTTGCAGAGCCGATTCCTTAGCTAATCTTTCCGCTTCAGCCCGTTGGATGGCTTCTTGGGCGTTTTGAATGGCAGACTCTTTAGCCCGTCTTTCAGCTTGAGCCTTTTCTTCAGGAGTAGGAATCCAATTAAGCTGCTGCGCATTTAAACCAGATATTTTCAAGTTAGGGAAAAAGT
>DOIX01000251.1:0-5170 GCA_003511885.1 Cyanobacteria bacterium UBA11153 | reverse complement strand
CCCCTGCTCCCCCTCATTCAAAACAGATACAGCGGGCACTGCTGTAACAGCCAAAAACCAACAACCAATGAAGAATTAGTCATTAGCCATTAGCACTTCCACCAACTTATCAATATCTTCAAAATTGCTAAAATAATGAAGGCAAGCACGAATGCAATCTGGATCCCGGAGAGTGCGCAACAAAAAGCCTTGTTCCTCCAAAGATTTGACTAATTGATGAGATGATTTGCCATTAGTTAAGACAAAGGAAACTAGGCCAGATTGGGGTGGTGAAGTTAATAAACAGCGGACTGATTTTACCTCAGATAAACGCTGCCACAGATACTTACTCAGTTGACAAATTTGCTGGTAACGAGCTTCTCCAGTGCCCCATGATTGATGAAGTGCGATTGCGGCTTGCACTCCCTTATACAAAGGATAGGCTGAAGTCGCCACTTCAAAACGTCGGGCATCAGGTTGCCAACCAATCGGTTGTCCGACTTTATCTACAATAATACCGCGCCAACCAATAAAGGTAGGATTAAGTTCTTCTAGTACTTCAGGTTTGATATACAAACCACCAATGCCTCCTGGTCCGCACCACCATTTGTGACATGTAAAAGCATAGAAATCTACTTCTAATTCTGTTAAGTTTAATGGCAAAAGTCCGACAGATTGGGCTGCATCCACTAAAATTTTTACAGGTTGACTATGAGGAGAGTAATCGCGACAAGCTTTGACTATTTCTGCTAATGGTAAAACTTGTCCTGTATTCCATAAAACATGACTCAATACTACTAATTTGGTGCTAGGTTGGAGATGTTGGAGAATGACTTCTGTGGGATTTCCTTCATTCAAAGTTGCCATAATTGGACAAAAAGAGAATTCCACTTCAAACCGTTGTGCAATTTCTTGGACTGTGGCAATGATACCAGGATGTTCGCAATCAGTGAGGAGAATGCGATCGCCTTTTTGCCAGTTAATTCCCCACAAGGCAATATTACAGCCAACTGTGACATCTTCGGTGAGGGCGATTGTTTCTTTGGATACTCCTATTTCTGAGGCAATTGCACCTCGGGTAAGATTAGCTTCTGCGATTACCCAATCATTTACTTTACCAGAGAAAGGTCCGGCTTCCTGAATATAGTGATAGGCTTTTTGAATAGCGGTGATAGATTCTTGTGGTAGAGGACCTTGACCGCCAAAATTAAAATATCTTTTGTTGGCTAAGGCTGGGAATTTCTGTCGGTATTGGGCAATTGATAGGGATGGATTGGTAATGCTCGTCATGGCAGTAATTGGGAAGATATAGCAATCCTTATTTTGCACTAAATATTGGTCAATCTCCAATTCTGTATTCCTGAGAGCCTAAAGTTATATAAAATACTCAGTATCTGGAACCGATCGCATTTATAAATTGAAACCCAGGATCTATTTCTCGAAGGCATGAGGGGTCATACCCCTCTTGTGTCATAAATAATTAACTGATATTAAATACTTATTAAGTGCAGGAGCTTTTCGTTAGCTGTGCCATTATTACCTGTTAGATATAGAAAGCTAATCAGGTGGAAAAAAGAGATAGAGTTTTCAGCATTTTTGGCTATTTCAGATTAAGTTTTGTCACCTAATTTTTTGGTCGTATTCCGGTACGTCCACTAGATTACTATCGGTAAATGAGAAAAGTTTTTCTGAATTGGAGTAAGTGCTTATGAATCGAGAGCAATTCTATGCAACCATGGCAGGGAAAGGGACATTAGATTACGAAATCTACCTCAATACTCAAACCCTTCTCTCATGTCAAAAAGATTTTGACGATTTTTGTAACCAAGATGAACTTCAGTTTCAGATAGTCCATCAGTCTGAAGAACTTTGGATGAAACTAATCGCCTATACTCTCCTTAACATTGATGAGTATATACAAGATGAGAAAACAAATCTGGTATTAACTCTCTTCAATCGAGTTCATCGGATTCAAAAAATATTAATCGATCAATTGCCAATCCTGGAAACAATGTCACCCAAGGATTACCAAGAAATTCGTGCCAACTTAGGCAATGGTAGCGGACAGGAATCTCCAGGTTTTCGTACTTTAATGAAAATGTACAAACCTCTCTGGCAATCCTTTAAAACCTGTTACTTAGATCGACACCAATTGAATTTAGAGCAAATTTACAATACTGAGTATTCCCATTGTGATGCTTACATGGTTGCCGAATCATTAGCTGAATATGATGAGTTATTCCAAAAATTCCGATACTATCATATTCAGCTTATTTATCGTACCATTGGGATGGGTGCAAATTCTCTCAAAGGACGTTCAGTAGAGCTATTGAGAGAAGGAATGCAGAGTAAATTTTTCCCTGAACTTTGGGAAATTAGACATAAAATGACCAATAATTGGGGTAAAGAATACGGTCAAATTAGAGATTCTCTCGGTCAAAATTTAGAAACATCCCAGCAAGAAAAAGTAATGGTTGAAGTGTGAATAAACAGGATTTTTTCATTCCCAATGGCATCTATCTCTTAAATCATTCCGTAGGATGTCTCCCGCGCACAACTGCCTTCGCGAAGGAAGAGTTTTTCGAGATGTGGAAATTGAAAGGGGGTGAAGCGTGGGGAGAATGGCTGAGTTTGCTAGACGGATTTTGCCACTCTCTTGCCACATTACTCAATGGACATCCCGATGAGTTTTGCCCCCAGACTAATTTGTCTTCAGCTATCTCGAAAATTTTGCTGTCTCTTCCTCTCCGTCGAGACAGAAATAAAATCTTAATTTCTGAAATGGATTTTCCCTCAATGGGATTTGCTATTTCTCAGATGAAAAGAATGGGATATCAGCTTGAAGTAATCCCTGCAAAAAATGGCAGGTTGTCTCTGGAAAGCTGGAAAAAGTATCTCAAACCAGATGTGGAATTGGCATTGATTACCCATGTTATTTATGGGAATAGTTTCCTCAATCGTGTCCAAGATATCCTTGACTATGCCAAGGCAGAAGGGATTATTACGGTGGTGGATATTGCCCAATCGGTTGGGGTTGTACCTATTAATCTCCGGCAATGGAATGGAGACTTTGTAATTGGTTCCTGTATTAAGTGGTTATGTGGGGGAGCAGGTGCAGGATTTATGTGGGTAAATTCTGAGAAAGTTACCAATTTTCAACCGATGGATGTAGGGTGGTTTTCTCATGAAAATCCCTTTGAATTTGAGATTGATAATTTTCGCTATGCCCAAACTGCGAAACGGTTTTGGGGTGGTACTCCTTCTGTTTTACCTTTTGCGATCGCGAAATTAAGTATTGATACAATCAATCGTATCAGTGTCAATCGCATCCGACAACACAACCAAAGGCTAACACAACGTCTGATTGAGGTGGCTGTGGCGCAAAACTTGAAAGTCTTGACTCCTTTAGATTCTAGCCAACGTGGGGGGACAGTTGTAATTGCGTTTCCCAATCCCATGGAGGCTTATCAAAGATTCAAGGAAGCAAACATTCTTATAGATATGAGACCTAATTTTGGTCTCCGCTTCTCGCCTCACATCTATAATGATGAGGCAGAAATCGATCGAATTCTTGATTTGCTAACCAGCGATTGCCACTTATTACCAATTGCGTCCTAAATCTTTCTTGTTTGTAGTAGGCACTTTAGTGCCTCAAAAGCTGATAATGTCAGGCACTAAAGTGCTTACTACGAACCTTAACTATCAACTATCAACTATTATTGGCTAATTGGAATTTCAATGATAAACTCACTTCCTCTACCAAATTCACTATTAAATGATAATTTACCTTGGTGCTTTTCCACAATTATTTGATAGCTAATTGTCAATCCCAAGCCCGTACCGGAGCCAACAGGTTTTGTCGTAAAAAATGCGTCAAATAGTCTCCTTTGGACATCTTCTGTCATCCCCAATCCATTATCGCTAATAGAGATGGTTATGCGATTATTATCAACGACATCAGTTTTAATCTTAATTGTAGGAATGGGACAAAGATCCAAGTCGCAAGTCTGATTTTTCAACTCAGAATCTCTTTCCTGAAGTAGGACACACGAAGCAACAGATAAACTCCTCCTTTCCTCAATATTTTTATTATCCATTCCCGATTTCTTAATTTTATCCTCTAGCGCATCAATAGCATTAACCAAAATATTCATAAATACTTGGTTAATTTGACCTGCATTACATCTGACTTTAGGTAAGTCACCGTATTCTTTAATTGCATAAATTTCGGGCTTTTTACCTTTAGCTTTGAGGCGATGGTGCAATAGTAAAAGCGTGCTATCTATCCCTTCATGAATATCAGTTAATTTCCGTTGGGCTTCATCAATATGGCAGAAATTTTTTAGTAATAACACAATTTGGCAAATTCGTTCCGCACCTACCTCCATCGATTTCAGCATTTTTGGTAAGTCTTCTTCTAAAAATTCTAAATCTAATTCCTCAATTTTATCATTAATTTCTGGTGTAGAATTACCGTAGGTTTTTTGATATAGTTCAATTAGTTCTAAGATTTGTTGAGTATATTGCTTGGTAAGAGAAAGATTGCTATAAATAAAGTTGAGCGGGTTATTAATTTCGTGAGCTACACCTGCTACCATCTGACCGATACTTGACATTTTATCGGCTTGAAATAGTTGGGTTTGAGTTTTTTGTAACTTTTTTAATGTCTCTTCAAGTTCTAAGGTTCTTTGCCTTTCTTTGGCTTGGGATCGCAACAATTCTTCATTTTGTTTTTCCAGTTGCTTTTGCAGATTTCTCAGGGTTAAATGGGTTTTGACTCGACACAATACCTCTGTGGGTTGAATCGGTTTGGTAATGTAATCAACTGCCCCCACATTAAACCCCGTAACTTTATCTCCTGTATCGCACAGCGCTGTCATAAAAATTACAGGAATATCTTGAGTTGCTTGGTTGGCTTTTAATAAGCTACAGGTTTGAAAGCCATCAATTCCCGGCATCATCACATCTAGCAAAATTAGATCTGGCTTACTATATTCTGCTTGCTGAATGGCACTCTCACCATCTAGCGCCACCAAAACCTTAAATCCCGCATCTGTTAAATACTCGAAGATTAACCCTAAATTGGTGGGATTGTCATCAACGATTAAGATTTTGCTTGTTTCATTGCTTTCCACAGTCATATCCCGCCAGCCTTCCTATCTAATTCTCTTTCTCTTATTATTTTCTAAAT
>DOIX01000328.1 GCA_003511885.1 Cyanobacteria bacterium UBA11153 | reverse complement strand
CGAATACCCATAACCAGCCGCTCCAGTTTTCTGTGGGGATACACTTGACTTATACCATTTATTTGGCGCAATGTCCATTTGAGCTGGTCTTGGCTCAATAAAAATTAATATTAGGAGAAGAGGGAAATGGGGAATGTGTTGCTAATGGCTAATGGCTCATGGCTCATGGCTAATTGTTCCGCAAATTGACTCCACCATCAAATTCTTAGGACTTACGCAGTGACGCTACAAATAGTGGATGGTGCGTTAGCTTGCGCATAACGCACCATCCACATAATATGGTTTGCGTAAGTCCTGATTCTGTCAAATTAGGCCACTTCAGAGGAAGATAGAGACTGTGGATTTACCAGACCATTAAATGACTATCGCGATCGCAATTAACTCCGACTCTATTCACAATCTTGACATATCGCTAGCTCAAAGCGCGATCGCACAACTCCAAAGTGAGGGCGCGATCGCAAACCACGAGCAGCAGTTACGCTTTGAGATAGACTATCCTAGAGATCCCAGCGATCCACGGGAATTATCAGAAATCCCCGAAATTCGACTATGGTTTATTCGTCTCGATACTCGCTATCCTTGGTTACCCTTTCTTCTTGATTGGAAAGGAGGAGAATTAGCCCGTTACACCGCCATGCTAGTCCCTCATCAATTTAACCGCACAGAAGGAATTCAATACAATCCAGAAGCACTAGAAATCTTCGTCATGGAAAAAGTCTTCATCCTCACAGACTGGCTAACACAACAAGGCATACCCCACCAATCCCGCATTAAATCAATGGCTCAAATGTTAGGCTACGAATTAGACGATGCCTTCTTCGACTTATTCCATCAGTAGACAATTGATAGTTGACAGTTGACAGTTGACAGTTGACAGTTGACAGTTGACAGTTGATAGTTGATAGTTAACATGAGAGCAATATCTAACTGTCAATTGTCCATTAGACATCTCCAAAAAAGAATCTGAAACCCTGATACTGCATAGAGCCACACCTAGTTTCTGGAGAAGTCTATTGTTCACTGTCAACTATCAATTGTCAATTGTCCACACCTGCTTTAACACCTCATCCGGTGAAATGTCAGACACGCGACTCGTAGGAGATTGAATCCCAATACAACGGTCATTTTGAGGGAGGCATTTGGCAGGATTGGTTGGCCCAAATAAACCGACAGTGTAAGTACCAACAGCCACAGCTAATTGTAAAGGGGCACTATCAACACAGAGGATTAAATTAGCACTAGCGATTATGGCAGCTAACTTACCAAGATCGGGAGGTAAAATAACCTTAATATCCGGACAAGCTTCCTTCATCGCGGCGACTATTTCGGCATCATCAGGTCCCTGGATCGCTACAATCGAAATATTCGGTTGTTTTTGGGTAATATTTTCCACTATCTTCTGCCATTTCTGGGCAGGATAAATTTTATCAATCCCTTTGGCTTGAGATCTTGGACTGGAACCGCCGTGGATTAAAATATAACTACCGTCTGTAGCACCCAGTTGTTGCCTTTGAGTATGCGCCCAGTCAATATCCGATTGGGGAATCCGAATTGACAGATTTGGACAAGGGGAACTAATCCCAAATCCTTGGAGCAGATCGTGGTACATTTGAGCAGTATACTGTTCTGCCTTTAATGGTACGGGGTTGGATAAAAATAACTGACCAAGACCAGAAGCGTAACCCACACGGAGCGGAATCCCACTCATCCAGAGTAAAAAGCCGATCGAGGAGCTACCTCCTAATGCTACAGCCGCATCGTATTCGCGATCGCGCAATATCCCTAACAAGTTACCAAAATCAGCCAAACCGTTACGATCTTTGTAGTCAAATGTTAAAACTTCATTAACTGACTGACAAACCCGATAGGCCCCTTTAGCTCGCGGTTCCACAATAACATCGATCTCCCCATTGGGGTACTGCGCTTGTATATCATCAAGGGTGGGGAAGAATAGAATTTGATCGCTAATTCCACCAGGAAGAAGGGCTAGTACTCTCATGTATCTATATTTCCTACAGATCAAATATCAGACTATATACCTAGTAGCATAATTAGAGGTTAGGGGTAAGAGGTTAAGGGTAAGAGGTAAGAGGCTAGGGGCTGGGGACTAAATGATTTCCTCTCATATCCCACCTCCATCTCAATACCTCTAACCTCTAACCTCTAAGCTTTAAGCTCTTACCTCTAATAATTCCAGGAAAACTGAAAAAGGCGATATGGTGCATTTGTTAATTCCAGCAGCAGGGATGGGAAAGCGGATGGGGAGTAACCGCAATAAGCTACTCCTGACGTTAATGAATAAACCTTTACTCGCTTGGACGCTTAATGCAGCCGAGGCAGCAGACGAAATTACCTGGATTGGTATTATAGGACAACCAGCAGACCAATCCGATATTGAAGCCATTGTTGCAGAAGCTGCCATCACCAAACCTGTAAAATTTGCGATCGGTGGTGCAACTCGTCAAGAATCGGTATATAAAGGATTGCAGGCTTTACCGCCCGAAGCGAAATGGGTATTGATTCACGACGGGGCGAGATGTTTGGCAACACCAGATTTATTAAATCGATGTGCTACAGCACTGCGAGATTTTCCCGGCTTGATTGCGGCGATACCCGTTAAAGATACGATTAAAGTTGTCAACGAGAAGGATATCGTACACGATACACCAGATCGTCGCCGATTATGGGCTGCCCAAACACCCCAAGGATTTACCGTGCAGCTTTTGAAAGAATGTCACGAAAAAGGCCGAAAATTAGGTTGGGAAGTTACCGATGATGCGGCATTATTTGAACGGTGTCAGTTACCTGTAAAAATTGTCGCTGGCGAAGAAACTAATTTGAAGGTTACCACACCCATGGATTTAGCGATCGCAGAATTTATCCTGCGTCAACGATTGGGATCTTCATCTCCATGATTTATGATGGAATCTTCCCATTTACCTTGTATCTGTTTTCGTCTTGATTTTCAGAAAGGAGAAATATATGAACCTCCCTAATTTTTTAATCCTTGGCGTTCAAAAAGCTGGAACTACATCTATTTATAATTACTTAAGGCAACATCCCCAAGTCTATATGAGTCCGGTCAAGGAAACAAATTTTCTGGAAAGGGACTGGGAAAAAGAAAACCCAAGGCTAGAGAACAAATATAAAGAAGGAAAAATTGATTCCTTTGAGAAGTATTGCCACCTTTTTGCTAATGTTACTGATGAAATTGCGATTGGTGAAGTTTCTCCTAACTATCTTTTTAATTATCAATCTTCTTCTGAACTCATCCAGCGCTATATTCCCCATGCTAAACTCATTGCTATTCTGCGCCATCCCGTAGAAAGAGCCTATTCCGATTATTTAATGAATATTCGGGATGGCGTTCACAAGGGGAACCACACTAATTTCTCAGATCAGATTAAGTTTAGATCCGATCGATCGTTTCCAATCCGTAAAGGATTTTACTATACTCCATTAAACTATTATTTTGATAAATTCTCCCCAGAACAAATAAAAGTATTTCTGTATGAAGATTTATGCCAAGATCCTGTAAGTTTACTCCAAAATATCTTTCGATTTATCGGAGTAGATGATAGTTTTATTCCTGATATCTCCCAGAAAGCCCAGGTGGCTAAGGTTCCTAAATCAAATTTTCTCAATAACCTTATCAAAACCAAAAATCCGATTAGAAAAGCCATCGCATCAGGAATGGGATCTATATTTCCACTTGAAATTAGACATAAGATTCGCGACAGTATCATCCAAATGAATTCACAAGAGAAGACAGCCAATCCACTTTCCTCAAAAGATCGCCAAGAACTGATAAATCTTTACCGTGAAGATATAATTAAACTACAAGATTTAATCCATAGAGACTTGTCTGGATGGCTAAAATAGTTAACATTTGATTCTCAATCGCTTTTAATTGGAGGTTAAACATGGCAATTTTACAGCTAGAAAATGGCATAAAATATACAAAAAATGATGATATTACCAGAGAATTATCTCAAATTAACATTCAGCTTAAATATTGGACAGTAGGAGACAATCCTCAAATTCATCAACTTTTAGCAAAAGATGCTCTTAATGAACAAGAAAAAGAGCAAATCCTCGCCGCACTAGATGGATATTTCCTCGAACTTAAAGAGACAGCAGGATATCAATATCGGGATTTAATTGTCCTCCATCCCGAAGTTCCCAATCTAGATAATTTACTCTCTAAATTTAATAGCTGTCACTATCATACAGATGATGAAGTTCGCTATATTATTGCCGGAGAAGGAGTATTTGGCTTTGTTCGTCCCGATGGTTCTCAAGTAGAATTAACAGTACAACCAGAAGAGTTTATTAACGTACCTGCAAATGCGGAACATTGGTTTCATCTTACGTCTGGACGGCGGGTGAAGGCAATTCGTTATTTTACGGGGACTGATGGTTGGGTTCCCGTTTATACAAATACGGAGATTAAATTTGGTGATAGTTTTTAACGCAAAGGGCGCAAAGGTTAGCGCAAAGATTGTTTGGTATCTTTTGGGTTAAGAAGGATGGTGTGTTGGCTGTCGCATAACGCACCCTACACACAAAGCTAATCTATTCTTTGCGTACCTTGGCATTAAAAAAAATATCTGCAACCTAACCGATAAGCACTATATACTTCCATCTTCTCAAACACTTAATTATATTCAATCATCTCTATTGCCAATAAAAAATGTCTATAGAAATCGACTATCATTTTCCGGCTGGTGTTAATGCCGAAAAACAAGCCAAAATTATCGCTGTGGGGCAAACTGCTGGTACTTGGGATGCCCGATTTTCTCATCGGGAAGAGGCGTTAAAGTCTCATCTGGCGGAGGTGGTGAAGGGAATTACTCAACCTGATGGTTCGAGTTTAGTGACGATTCGCTTCCCAGAAATTAATGTCGAAAATGATATTCCTAGTCTTCTTACTATGATTTTTGGTAAATATTCCATGGCGGGTGTGGGAAAAGTGATGGCGGTGCGTTTGCCGGATAATTATGGTAGGTATCCTCAAGTGGGGATAACTGGAATTCGTGAAAGGCTCAATGTATTCAATCGTCCTTTAATTATGGCGATTTTTAAACCAGCTTTGGGTCTTTCTGCTGAAGATCATGCCACAATTTTACAAGAAGTGGCTGGTGCAGGTTTGGATATTATTAAGGATGATGAGATTATGGGGGATTTGGATGTTGCCCCTACTTTGAAAAGATTAGCTGCTTGTCGCCGAGTTTTGGATAAGGTGAAGGCGGAAACGGGACGAAATGTCCTTTATGCTGTTAATGTTACTGGCTCTGCAGATAGGTTAATTGAAAAAGCCCGTCTTTTGGTGAGGGAAGGGGCAAATGCACTATTGTTAAATGTGTTAACTTACGGATTTTATGTCTTGGATTCTTTGGCGGCTGATGGGGAAATTAATGTGCCAATTTTTGCTCATCCGGCTTTCGCTGGTGCTATTTGTGCTGCACCTAATTATGGGATGGCTTATTCGGTAGTGTTGGGAACTTTGATGGCTTATGGTGGTGCGGATGCGGTGTTATATCCGGCTCATTATGGCAGTTTACCATTTGAGGCAACGGAAGAAGGCCGAATTCGGGATATTTTGAGAAGGCGGGGTGTTTTTCCCGTGCCTTCGGCTGGGATTCATCCGGGGATTGTGCCTCGAGTTTTGGCTGATTATGGTAATGATGTAATTTTGAATGCGGGTACGGGAATTATGGAGCATCCCGATTCTCCGGCGGCTGGGGTGAAGGCTTTTTTTGAGGCTTTGGCAAGAGTGAAGGAGGGGCAGTCTTTCGCGGTGGATAAGTTACCTGATGGGGCGCTGCGTCGTGCTATTGAAAAATGGAGCTAGGAGAATTGGCTATTTTCCATTACTCTGACGCTGGGGGTAAATAACTGAAACCGAGGTTATTTTGTTATATTAGGCATTTAGTTAAAGATTTGGCTCCAGGCAAGAGAGAAACAATGTTCCTCGTGAATTAAGAGAGATTTAAGTCACGAATCAATTAGGCTGTGGAGAATCTAAATCGATTCAGTGGTATATGACAATTGATCTTACAGATTACCCTTTACCTCCTGTAGAGCAAATTCTAGGTTTTTTGGTTTGGATGGTGCAGGAAGGATAAGGTAAGAAAAATTATGTAATCCTCATCTCGATCAAAAATTTTATTGCCGGAGCAATGAATGTTTAATTGAAATAAATCGATAATAAATGCTTAAGGGGGAACCTATCTCAATAGAGAGCCGTCATCAGCTAGCAATCCCGGATATCATAACTTCCTGATTCCTCAAAAAAAACTCAATGATTCCCCCCCAAAATTACCTCTCATATATTTTAATTCTCATCCTTGTCAGTAGCGGCGGCTACTTCCTATTCAAACCAAGCTCTAAATCCGACTCATCCATCCTCGCTCAATCCACACCCACACCCACACCCAAACCAACCCCAGAAATTATCGTACAATCCCAACCAGTAAAAGCCTTACCAGGTAAGCTTGATACTGTACCAATGTTTAATAGTAACAGTCCCGAATGGGTAAAAACAGAAGGGATTTTACTATCCACTTTTTCCCCAACTGGAAAAACCGTCCCCGAAGCACACCTCAATTTTCCATTCCAAGGTAGATTTGACATATTTGTCCACCACCAAACCCATACACCCAAAGATTCCCAGACATTTTATCTAGGAGTCATACTCTATAATCCTGGCAAAAAATCTGTTACCGTAGACATATTACAAGGAGCAAGTTACCAAACCAAAGATGCCCCTTATATTAAATTGCCACCTTATCTCGATAATCCAGATAATACCAGCTACTCTGGTCCAGGAGATCGCGCCGTCTTAGATATTCTCCAAGGCAAAAGACAATCTGACTTTCCGGAAAAATTAGTGATTCCACCAGGGCAAAGTCGCATGTTAATGAATCTCCCCATGCCTGTGGTAAATTTAGAAAAACCAATTAACGGTAGATCCGGATTAATTCGGTTAAAAAGTAGTGGGGAAGTTTATGCAGCCAGTATGATGATGTTTGCCAAGAAAAATACTGACGGAAAGGAAAGAGCGCCCACTCTTGAAGAATGGCAAAATCTTTTAAACACAGGGAAATTAGCCACTCCGCGAGATAAAATACCAACTCCTCCAGAGCAAATAGGTGGTCAATTAATTTATGGTAGAGTTGCTGGAGTACAATCAGGTTCTAAATGGTTAGGCAAACTGACAGATAATCCCAATGGAAAGGATTTCACAATTCCCGAATCCGGTCAAGGCATATCATACCCCATTGCTAGTCTCAAAGGAGGGAGACTAGGTACGGAGCAAAATCAAACAGCACAAATGCTAGTTCGATATCCCGATACTGCATACCAAGCCCATGGAAATTATTGCGTTGAATATAACCTGAGCTTACCTCTTTATAACCCTACAGAACAATCCCAAACTGTAGCATTAACCATAGAAACACCCTTAAAAGAAGATAAATTAAGTAGAGGAGGATTGCTTTTCCAAAATCCATCCCGCGATTTTCCCTTCTTCCGAGGCAGCGTGCGATTAAAATATACTGACGATAGTGGTAAACTAATAACAAAATATATCCATCTCTGGCATAAAACAGGTCAAATACTAGAACCATTACAGAAAATTGTTATGCCACCTGGAAGTCGAAACTTAGTCCAAATAGATTTAATTTATCCACCCGATTCCACACCACCACAAGTCCTAACTGTCAAAACTATCTTGACAGCGGATAATTGACAGGATGGTAATGCGATCGACTGTCAACTGTCAACTATCAACTATCAACTGCGATCGAAAATTATGTTCCCGATTCTCAATGTCCTTTAGTAAAGCAGAAGTGGAGTTAAGCGAGCCGGAACGGAATTTGATGTCAATTTAGAAGTCTGCTCCGCTCTGCTCCACCGAATTTCTTGGCGAACATTCATAATAATTTCACCCAATTTATTGAGGCCAGTGCGATCGCTACCACAACCCCAATAATAATCGACAGGGGAATCTTCCACCAATAGTTCATCACCTGTACTTAGGAGAATAGCCTGAATATCAGGATGGCTGAGAAATTTGGTGAAAACACCCTGCCACATAATGTGGGGTTTAACCCGATCCCAATCGTCACGCCATTGGTGGGGACGAGATCTTCCTATTTGGGCAGCTTCAGCAGGTGTCTTAGCCTTGCGAATCTCCGCAATCGCAGATTCATTCTTCCCGCCGACAAACTTGTGTGCTTGGTAATAATGTTCAACAGTTTGCCAGTATACGCCATCGATCCAAATCGGATGGGGGGAAAAGTTAGAAAAGCAGCCAAATGGAGCGTCAGCCTTATAAAAGTAAATTGTCATGGCACGATCAAAAAATATTTTCTTGTACAACAGGGTCAATTTCCAGCAAAAAACAGCGCATTGCAGGGGGAGGAGGCTTGGGAAAATGATGACCACCCCATCAGAGATCTTGCGCTTTGGTTAATCTAGTCCTTTTTAGCGAGCTAGCCGCTAGCTTATTTACGCCTAAATTTTATTTTATATCCCACAGAAGGCGATTGGTATAATCAGAAATCCCATATTCCTAAAATTCCACCCCAAAATCCTTTCATACTATGACGTGCGTAATTGGTTTAATAAGTGGCACATCAGTGGATGGCATTGATACAGCTTTGGTAGAGATTACTGGTACAGAGGACGATTTAAAGGTTGAGCTGCTCTCAGGAGAGACGTATCCTTACCCTACCCACCTCAGAGAACAAATTCTGGAAGTCTGTAGGGGAGGGTCTCTGTCCATGGCACAATTGGCAGAATTGGATGATGCGATCGCAATCCAATTTGCTCTTTGCGCTCAAGCTATCCAAAAAGATGGCAAAGGTGCTGCCCTCATTGGTTCCCACGGACAAACAGTCTATCACCGCCCCCCTCTTGCTCCTCATCTGGCAAGAGATAAGGGACAAGAGGTAAGAGGAGAAAACGCCCATTCTTCCACCTCTCACCTCCCCCTCGGATACAGTCTCCAATTAGGAAGAGGAGAAACCATTGCCCAAATCACAGGTATTCAAACTATCAGTAATTTCCGGGTAGCTGATATTGCCGCTGGAGGGGAAGGTGCGCCATTAGTATCGAGGGTGGATGCCTATTTGCTTGCTTCACCTACTCAACACCGCTGTATCCAAAATATTGGTGGGATTAGTAACTTGACATATCTGCCTCCCCGTCAGGGCAACTGGCTCGAGAGGATTTGCGGCTGGGATACAGGTCCTGGCAATACCCTGTTAGATTTAGCAGTACACCATTTTACCCATGGCAGTCAAACCTACGATCGAGATGGGGCTTGGGCGCGTCAGGGTCAAATTTGTGACGAATTAATCCAACTGTGGTTAGAGGAAGATTTTTTCCACATACCACCGCCAAAATCTACAGGCAGAGAATTGTTTGGTTGGGATTACTTTCAACAATGTTTGGTAGAAAGTCACGTCTATCACCTCAATCCAGCCGACTTATTGGCAACCCTTACCGAATTTACCGTCGCCTCCATTCTGGAGAGCTACCACCGCTTTTTGCCGCAGATGCCCAATGAGGTACTATTATGCGGTGGGGGTAGTCGTAATCTCTACCTGAAGGAACGCTTGCAAGCTAGGATGGAATCAGTCAGAATCCTGACCACTGATGAGGTGGGGGTGAGTGGAGATTTCAAAGAAGCGATCGCATTTGCCGTTTTAGCTTATTGGCGCAATCTGGGCATTCCAGGTAATCTCCCTCAAGTTACGGGCGCGAAAGCAGCACTCACTCTGGGAAATATCCATCCCCCTTTTCTGTGAGTGAGGAGTGGCACAGGGGATGTCCAGGTGGGGAGTGGGAGGATACTCATTCCTCAATCCTGAAAACTTTCTATAGCAGTGGACAGTTGACAGTGGACAGTTGACAGTTATTTGATGTAGATCAAACCGTTTACTCAGGAAGGCTTCTCGGCTCTATTCATGACGTTATTGATGTATTAACCGATGTGGCGGTTGCTATAGCTCCCATTTCTTCCGTCATGAGATGGCAACTGGTGAGTTAACATTCTATAGATAGTGATGTTCGATCATAATATATAGGTACAAGGGAAGACCGTGGCTCACACCTTTTTAATGGAGGCAGGACGGTGGACGTTCCAGGGAAATTGGCTGGAGCGAAATGGACTGCCAATCAGCGTCAGGGGTAAGACAATTATTGCCTGGGGTCGGGAAAATTGGTTTACTATGGTCACCAAACTAGTTTTTCCTGACAGTGAGCGCGAAGACATTTCTTTTCAGTATCGGGGTCGTCTTGACGCTGGTGAAAGGCAGTATACTTTCGTCTTACAACACAGCGTTTTAGGTCGTGTTGAAGGAGAAGGCTGGGTGGCTCCAGAATCTATCGTGCAACGTTACTGGGTTTTAGGCGATCGCCAACGACGCAGTGGCTTTGAAACTAGGTATCAAATTGATGAAAACACTTATTACTTATCTAGTAGCATTATGGCAGGTCATTATCTGACCAGCACTATGGAAGCAATTCTAGAGCGTCAGGAAGATTCATAAGTTGGTTGTGAGTTATTGGTTATTAGTTATGATTTTTTGTTAGTTATGAGTTATTATTTGTTGGTTAATGGTTGTTTGTTCAAATAAATGTTAATCATCGGTCTGTTAACTTTTAAATTTCTTTAGACAATCAGAGCCATTACAACTACTTGACAAGTATAATTAAAGAAATTAATCAATAAGATCTAAATTTTACTGGCAGATGATTATCTCAAAAAAAAACAACGAAAATAATCAAAATAACCAACAAAAAACAACCAAGAACAAATAATAAATAACCAACAATAAATAACCAAGAACCAAGCAAATCATGACACAACAAGAGCCTAAACGCTTACTCGGCAACCGCTATCAGCTTGAAGACCTGATAGGCAAAGGGGCTATGGGTCAGGTTTATAGAGCCAAAGACATGTTGCTGGGAGGGGTTATTGTTGCCGTCAAGTTTCTGTCTCAGGCATTGCTGGATAAAAAAATGCGCGATCGCTTCGTTCGAGAAGCGACTATCTGTGCGTGGCTGGGTGAAAAAAGCAATCATATTGTCCGCGTTAAGGATTATGGCGTAGATGAAAATGATATTTCTTTCTACGTGATGGAATACTTGGAAGGCGATAACTTAAGCGAGGTCATTAAGCGGGAATCTCTACCTTTGTTGCGATTTTTAAATATTTCTCGCCAAATTTGTTTGGGATTACAATGCGCTCACAAAGGGATCCTTTATGAAGGTCAACAAACCCAAATTATTCATCGAGATATCAAACCAAGTAATATTCTAGTTATTCCTGATTCCTCTTTCGGCGAACTTGTCAAAGTCCTCGATTTTGGTATCGCCAAGCTCATTCAAGCTGATAGCGCTCAAACTCAGTCATTTATGGGGACATTAGCTTATTGTTCCCCCGAACAAATGGAGGGAAAAGAACTAGATCCCCGTTCTGATATTTACAGTCTAGGCGTGATGATGTTTGAAATGCTGACGGGGGAAATGCCGATTGTGGCAGAAAATCGTTCCTTTGGCGGATGGTATAAAGCTCATCATTCTACGCCCCCTCGCTCCTTTGCTTCGGTTAATCCTAACCTGAAATTACCCAAGGCTTTGGAGAATTTGGTGATGAGTTGTATGGCAAAATCACCAACTGCTCGTCCCCAAAATATTGAGGAAGTATTACAGGCACTAGAACCTTTGGATGAACGTTTGGGTAGGGGGCGAGTTTTAGGTCAAAGAATTGGTGTGGCGCTATCTCGATTGCCAGTTACTAATGACCAACCAGAGAAGCAGATTGCGACACCTGATGATATTTGTCGGCAAGCTTCTTGGCCTAGTAATAAACCGATCTCAAGTATTGTTTTTCCTCATATTATTCGGACTAGCCGGGAACAGTTAGCTTCTCTGTGGGTAATGTTGAGTAAAGATGATATTGAGAAACATCAAATTAGCACTCGCTACAACCAATTCCTATTTGTTATGTCACCCCATCCCATGGTTTTGTGGATTACCTGTCTCTACAACCGCGAACACAAAACTCGCTGGCTGACTTGTTATTTGGATCTTAAAACTAGCCAAGGACAGAAAATGGTGAGACTTTTGGGTGAATCTGGGTTTTATCGGATTTTATTCTTTGCCCTAACTCAACCACAATGCTGTTCCCATGTTATGACTTCAACGATTGCCCCCGCCCAACGCCAATTATTAACTGAGTGGGCCAATAGCAGTCAAACGTCTGTCTCGACGAATCAGCCTCAATTGAGCAAAAAAATCCTTCAGCAAGAGTTGGAGAAGTTGAAACCGAAGATTGTGACAAAACTCCAAGCAATTAATACTGGGGGATCTAATTTTGCTGGTTGAGTATGGGGGAATTTAGTGCTACCTGCAACCTTTAATATAGCTAGGGACTAGGGGCTGGGGGCTATTGGATCGGGAAGAACGTCGGAAAATCAATGGTTTTAGGAATTGAGAAAGTTTTAACCGCCCTGGCGGTTGCTATAGCTGCTCCACACGGGATCCCCAGAGTTTGCCCCCAATTCAGACCTGGATTTGTAACTTTTGTTTAAAACTCCTAGAGTAAGCACTAATAATAAAGTAAAGTTTTGTAAAGGGATCGCCTCGGCTTCCTATCGAATTGTGTCGGATTTGGACTGAAACTCCCATCAGGTCAACATTTTCTGATACAAAAACAGATGAACGCTTTGTCATGAAGAGCGAGTGACTGCTATAACCATGTCTCGCTCTTCCTTGTCCACCCACGAGAGTAGAATACGGATCTTAAGGAGCTATAGCCGCATGTTCACCAATGTTAAGTCAACCATTCGCCGCATTACACCGGATACCTTGAATGGGCGTTATTTACTCAAGGTGGTATATGTCGTGCTGGAGCCACAGTATCAGAGTGCATTATCTGCCGCTGTTAGCTCGATTAATCAAACTTCGCCGGATATCGCCATTGAAATTAGCGGCTATTTGATTGAGGAGATGCGGGATGCCCAAAACTTTGAGGAGTTTGGGCGCGATATTGCCCAAGCCAATATCTTCATTGCTTCCCTCATCTTTATTGAAGATTTGGCAGATAAATTGGTAGCGGCAGTTGAACCTCATCGGGATCGCTTGGATGCTGCGATTGTGTTCCCATCGATGCCGCAAGTGATGCGCCTCAATAAGCTGGGTAGCTTTTCGATGGCACAATTGGGACAATCGAAGAGTGCGATCGCGCAATTTATGCGGAAGCGGAAGGAGCAGTCTGGCTCGTCTTTCCAAGATGGGATGTTGAAGCTGTTGCAGACGTTGCCGAAAATCCTCAAATATATGCCTATCGATAAGGCGCAGGATGCTCGTAACTTTATGTTGAGTTTCCAATATTGGCTAGGAGGCTCTGCAGATAATCTGGAAAACTTCTTGTTGATGTTGGCTGATAAATATGTTCTTAAAGGACAAAAACTCCATTTTAAGGATCCGGTTGTCTATGCTGATATGGGTATTTGGCATCCTTTGGCTCCGAAAATGTTTGAGGATGTGAAAGAATATATCAGTTGGTATAACAATCGTTCTGATATTGGCAATGATTTAAAAGATCCTTTTGCGCCTTGTGTTGGTTTGGTATTACAAAGGACTCATTTGGTTACGGGAGATGATGCCCATTATGTGGCTATGGTTCAGGAATTGGAAGCCATGGGCGCTCGCGTGATTCCGGTATTTGCGGGTGGGTTGGATTTTTCTAAACCTGTGGATGCTTATTTCTATGACAGTCTCTCTGGTAAGAATGGACAAGGGCAAATTACTTTAGTGGATACTGTTATTTCTTTAACAGGTTTTGCTTTAGTTGGGGGGCCAGCCCGACAAGATCATCCGAAGGCAATTGAATCATTAAAACGCCTGAATCGTCCCTATATGGTGGCGCTACCTTTAGTTTTCCAAACTACGGAAGAATGGGAAGAAAGCGATTTGGGCTTGCATCCCATTCAGGTGGCGTTACAAATTGCGATTCCCGAATTAGATGGGGCAATCGAACCTATAATTTTATCAGGAAGGGATGGTACGACGGGAAGAGCGATCGCACTTCAGGATCGGATCGAGGCTGTTGCCCGTCGGGCTTTGAAATGGGCAAGCCTGCGTCGGAAGCCCAAATTAGAGAAGAAAATTGCTATCACTATTTTCTCTTTCCCACCAGATAAAGGGAATGTGGGAACTGCGGCTTATTTGGATGTCTTTGGTTCCATTTATAAGGTAATGGAAGCCCTGCAAAATAATGGCTATGATGTGCCGAATTTGCCAGAATCAGCGGAAGCATTGATGCAGGAAGTAATTCACGATGCTCAAGCTCAGTATGCTACCCCAGAATTAAATATTGCTTACCGAATGTCGGTAATGGAATACGAACGGTTTACACCATATTCCACTCGTTTAGAAGAAAATTGGGGTGCGCCTCCCGGACATCTGAATAGTGATGGACAGAATTTATTGATTTACGGGAAACAATTTGGGAACGTCTTTATTGGGGTACAACCGACCTTTGGTTATGAGGGAGATCCGATGCGGTTGTTATTTTCTCGTTCCGCTAGTCCCCATCACGGTTTTGCGGCTTATTACACTTATTTAGAACAAATTTGGCAAGCGGATGCAGTATTACATTTTGGCACTCATGGTTCCCTAGAATTTATGCCCGGAAAACAAATGGGGATGTCTGGTGAATGTTATCCAGATAGTTTAATTGGTGCCCTCCCCAATATCTATTATTATGCGGCAAATAATCCTAGCGAAGCGACAATTGCCAAACGCCGCAGTTATGCCGAAACTATCTCTTACCTCACCCCACCTGCGGAAAATGCTGGACTCTACAAAGGGTTAAAAGAATTAAGTGAATTAATTGCTTCCTATCAAACCCTTAAAGATACCGGGCGCGGCATTCCCATTGTCAATACAATTATGGATAAATGCCGTTTGGTGAATCTGGATAAAGATATCGAATTGCCCGAAACTGATGCCAGTGCCATGTCATCAGAGGAACGAGATACTTTGGTGGGTTTGGTGTACAAAAAGTTGATGGAGATTGAATCGCGCCTTCTCCCTTGCGGCTTACACGTCATTGGCAAACCGCCAACTGCCGAAGAAGCGATCGCAACTTTAGTTAATATCGCTAATTTGGATCGTCCCGAAGATGAAATGCAAAGCTTACCAAGAGTAATTGCTCATAGCATTGGACGGGATATCGATGAGATTTACCACAATAATGACAAAGGTGTTTTAGCCGATGTCCAATTACTCCAAGATATTGTCTTAGCAACTCGCAGCGCCGTATCTGCTTTAGTTAAAGCCCAAGCCGATGCTGAGGGACGGGTTTCTAAGGTTTCTAAGCTCAATTTCTTTAATATGGGCAAAAAAGAACCTTGGCTGGAATCATTATATGAATTAGGCTACACCAAAGTAGATGCCCAATCCCTCAAACCTATCTTTGAATATCTGGAATTCTGCCTCCAACAAATAGTTGCTGATAACGAATTAGGGGCATTATTAAAAGCCCTAGAAGGAGAATATGTTCTCCCTGGGCCAGGTGGAGATCCCATTCGCAATCCCGATGTTTTACCTACGGGGAAAAACATGCACGCATTGGATCCTCAATCCATTCCTACCACAGCCGCAGTCCAATCTGCCAAAATAGTAGTAGACCGACTTTTAGCCCGACAAATGGCAGACAATGGCGGCAAATATCCGGAAACAATTGCTTGCGTACTCTGGGGTACAGATAATATCAAAACCTACGGCGAATCTCTCGCCCAAATTATGTGGATGGTAGGGGTAAAACCTGTGCCAGATGCTTTGGGAAGAGTGAATAAGTTGGAACTACTTTCTCTCGAAGAATTAGGTCGTCCTCGGATTGATGTTGTAGTAAATTGTTCCGGTGTTTTCCGGGATTTATTCATTAATCAAATGAATTTGTTGGATCAAGCCGTGAAAATGGCAGCCGAAGCCAACGAACCCTTAGAAATGAATTACGTCCGAAAACACGCCTTAGCACAATCCCAGGAAATGGGTGTAGAATTGCGCCAAGCCGCTACCCGCATCTTCTCCAACGCCTCTGGTTCCTATTCTTCTAACGTTAATTTAGCCGTAGAAAATAGTACCTGGGAACAAGAATCCGAGTTACAAGATATGTACCTATCTCGGAAATCCTTTGCCTTCTCAGCAGATAATCCAGGAACAATGGTAGAAAGTCGGAAAATATTTGAAGCGGCACTAAAAACAGCCGATGTTACTTTCCAAAACTTAGATTCATCGGAAATTAGCTTAACCGACGTTTCCCATTATTTCGATTCAGATCCTACTAAACTAGTATCAACTCTCCGCAACGACGGCAAAATGCCCACCGCCTACATTGCCGACACCACCACAGCCAACGCCCAAGTCCGTACACTATCAGAAACCGTCCGTTTAGATGCCCGGACAAAACTACTTAATCCTAAGTGGTATGAAGGGATGTTAAGTCATGGTTATGAAGGAGTACGAGAATTATCCAAACGCTTAGTAAATACCATGGGTTGGAGTGCAACTGCTGGCGCAGTGGATAACTGGATTTACGAGGATACTAATACTACCTTTATCCAGGATGAAGCCATGCGGAAGCGGTTGATGAATCTCAATCCTCATTCTTTCCGGAAAGTAGTTTCTACTTTGTTGGAAGTGAATGGGCGCGGGTATTGGGAAACTAGCGATAGTAATCTGCAACTTCTGCGCGATTTGTATCAGGAAGTTGAGGATAAGATTGAGGGGGTTGAGTAGGAGGTAGATTAAACCTTTAGTGTAGAGGCGTTGCATAGCAACGTCTCTATTAATGAAGAACGTTTATTAGCAATAAGGATAATCGCAAATCATCATAATAGGGACTGTTGTATATATCCACAATAGGAAAATAAAAACAGTAAATAATAAGCCAATACATATATTTTTTGCCACTAATTTAGAATAACAGTTTCTTGCAAAAATATGCTTAAAAAATAAATTTAATAATAAAGATAACCAAATCAAAATTGTCTCAATGACGAACAAAAACTGTAAATTTTTACCCAGTGCTTTTATATGTTTTCTAAGTTCAGGATTCGCTTGTAAAGTGCCAGCTCTCGAATGCCAATCAGGTATTGAATAAAGTTTAAAGTAAATATAAAATATCATGACAATTATTAATATTGCTATTACCTATGTCAGGGTGTTGATCTTTTTAATTATTACTTTCCTAGATTTATTCATAAACAAAATATTTTTTCAATACTTTACTTTTATGCTACGATATAAGATAATTTATCCTATTATTGAACCCCTGGCAACAACCGTTAGCCAGTAGGGTGCGTTATCCGAAAGGTAACGCACCATCCGAGATCTAAGGATTGGAGAAATGTTCTAACCTCAATGGGTAGCGCTATAACTCCTAATACCCTAAAAGCGATAACCCGACAGTGTGACAGTTTAGGGTGCGGAATGTGGGATCTTACGCTTATTTGTTATAATTAGAAACATATAATTTTATTAATCTCATATCAGTATGAATAGACACAATAAAGATAATGACACAACTAGAAAAACTTTTAGCCAAACTTCTCAGTGGAAATTCTGATGCCAACATTCCCTTTATTCCTCTGTGCCAACTCTTAGACAGACTTGGCTTTGAGCAACGGATTAACGGCAGCCATCACATTTTCACTAAAGAAGCTGTTGAAGAAATCCTGAATCTACAACCAAGCAAGAAAGATAAAGCGAAAGCAAAACCCTATCAGGTTAGGCAAATCCGTACAGTAATTCTCAAGTACAACCTAGGAAACCAAGATGATGCACTATGAAATCATCCTTTATTGGAGTGAAGAAGACGAAGCATTTATCGCCGAAGTTCCAGAATTACCTGGATGTGCGGCTGATGGTGAAACCTATCAAGAAGCACTGCAAAATGTAGAAATTATTATGGAGGAATGGATTGAGACTGCCAAGGATTTAGGACGTGAAATTCCTCAACCGAGAAAGCGGTTGATGTTTGCTTAAGTTATAACAGGGCAGGGGAAATCCCTAACACGAACAGATCTGGAATGGGTTCTCCAGGATATATTATGCTAAACTATCAGTTTGAATAGTGGAAAAGGTTACAATGGTATAAAAAGCTTGCAATCTCTCGACTATTATTAGATAATACCCAATTACCATGACTGCACTAACTGTCAACTTTAACTCCATCATTAACCTGACAGACGACCAATTTTATCAACTATGTCAGGACAATGAAACGCTGAAATTTGAACGGAATGCTCAAGGAGAAATAATTATCATGTCACCAGTAGGAGGAGAAACTGGAAACCGAAATGCAGGAGTAACTGCTCAACTCTGGATTTGGAATGAAGGAAGTAAACTGGGTAAAGTTTTCGATTCATCAACAGGTTTCAAACTTCCTAACGGTGCGGATCGTTCTCCTGATGCAGCTTGGGTAAGGTTGGAACGTTGGGATGCTTTGACTCAGGAGCAAAAAGATAAATTTCCTCCCCTTTGTCCAGATTTTGCGATTGAATTACTGTCTCCCAGCGATAGTTTAACAGAAGCTAGAGATAAAATGAAGGAATATATGGAAAATGGTGTGCTATTGGGCTGGTTACTTAATCGCAGAAATAGACAAGTAGAAATATATAGACAAGGGCAAGAAGTTGAGATTCTCGATCATCCTACTTCTCTGTCAGGAGAAGATATTCTGCCAGGATTTGTCCTGAATCTGGCGGCGATTTGGTAGAACTAAATTGAGGCAAATAATACTTACGTTTACCAATCGCCCAGCTAACCCAAATAAACCTATGCCACAGCATATCCAGTATAAGGGCGAACATCGGGCGGTTGAAATCCTAAAACAATCTTATCCTTGGGAATTCCTGCCTCGACTAACTCATTGGTAATCCCATCCTCAATGCCATCCCGTTGAATCCAAATCTTATCGTTAATAATTTGGACATGAGTGATACATCCATGGACGCGCCGTTTTTCTTGCCAACCCACATCAAACAGCAGAAAATGATTGCGATCGCGATCTATAATTAAATGCTGGTCAATCTCTCCAAAAGAATAGGGTATTTCCACATATTTTCGTAAAATAGTTTCGATTGTTTGCCGATAAAACTCTAGATCATCCATCTTAAAATCTCCGCTGTGCTTGAATCAAAAACTAACAAGTTTATCTGATTAATTTCAACCATTAATTGTGGCAACTCTTCTGAAAAAAAATCTAAAAATACATTTTCAGGAATAGCTAAGTACAACAACCTACCAGAATTTTGCCGCTCCAAAATTTGTGAATACATGATATATTGCCCTAGTGCCTGTTCCAAATCTTGCACAGGTGATGAACCAATAAAGCTTTTTACCTCCACGGCAATTCGCTGACCTTCTTTCTCTGCGGCTAATAACTTCTCTGCACCCAAATCAACATAAGCCAAGCGTCCTCCTATCTTCAATGTTAATGGATCGTTAGTAATTGTCCAACCATCTTTTTCCAGAGCCATTCTTACTGTATTGTGGTAAATGTCTTTAGCCATCTATAGTTACCTATTTTAAGTCATATACCCCAAACCCTACTAATAATGATATCCTAAATTATAGGATATGTTATCGCAGCATAACTCACCCGACAGGATCGCTCATATAAGAACACTAAATTTAAAGAAAAGTAACTACGCGATATAATAAATCAATATTTAACCTCTAACAACTTCTCTTATGACTGCCACTATCAACTCCCCCACACTACCCCAAACCTTACCAGATCATACCCAATTACCAGAATCAGACGGAACTTTTGTGAAAAATTTTCAGGAGCATCCTCAAAGTATTCTTTTAACCGACTCCCTCGATACTATCCTCCAAAATCGCCATCCCGATGGACAGTATTGTATTGGTCAAGATTGTGGTATTTACTGGAGATTAACAGATCCACCGGAACGAGGGGCAGAAGCACCAGATTGGTTTTATGTTCCTAATGTACCGCCAAGTATAAAAAATCAAATGCGACGTTCTTATGTACTGTGGAAAGAATTAATTCCTCCTTTTATTGTCCTAGAATTTGTATCTGGTGATGGCTCAGAAGAAAGGGACAAAACTCCCTTACCTCTGCATGAAACAGAAACAGAGCAAAAACCGGGAAAGTTTTGGATTTACGAGCGGATAATTCGTCCAGCTTTTTATGGTATTTACGAAGTAAACCGTGCCAGTATTGAGATGTATCATCTAGTTGATGGTGAGTATCGCTTACTCGCACCAAATGAAAGGGGACATTACCCAATTTCATCCTTGGGAGTGGAATTGGGAATTTGGCAAGGTGAATATCAAAATGTAGAATTACCCTGGTTGCGCTGGTGGGATGCCCGAGGAAATTTATTGTTAACTGGGCATGAAAGAGCCAAAGTTGCTGAAATGAAAGCAGAAAGGTTAGCAGCACAGTTGCAAGCAGCAGGGATTGAGCCGGATGTGTGAGGAATAAGGAATGGGGGGTGGGGGGAAGGGAGAAAAAATAGATTATTCCCTGTTCCTTTTTCTGGGGCAGAAATAATTAATTGCATAAATAGCAAGTTTAAGATAATTTATCTGACTACATACAATACAGTTAACAAAAGTAACAAAAAATACACTTTTTTGGGACAATCCTGGGGATCCTGTGAAATAATTGTAATTAAAGAGCGATAGCTTCGCTCGCCTTCGGCATCGCAAGGATTATTCTTTCTCCTCAAATAGGGGAAAAACTTTGCGCCCTTTGCGTATATCTTTGCGCCCTTTGCGTTAAAAAAATAGCACTTACGCATCTACATTACTTATAGGTATCGTGATGCGTTAGCTACCCTTCGGGAAGGCTGCGTCAACGCATAACGCACCCTACAGCCTTTAACAAAAATATGCCAAGAATCGAGCATAGGATATCAATAAAACCAACAAATAACACCTAATCGGAGCCGAAAAAAAATGTCTAATTCACTGTTAGCTGATGCCGGGACAAGATTGCAAGACGCGATGAAATACGTCTCCATATCCGAAGATGCGATTGAGAGATTAAAATATCCCAAATTCAGTTTAAGCGTATCCATACCTGTCCGGATGGATGATGGTTCATTAAAAATTTTCCCAGGCTATCGCGTGCGGTATGATGATACCAGGGGACCGGGAAAAGGGGGAGTGCGATATCATCCCAATGTTTGCCTGGATGAAGTGCAATCATTGGCATTTTGGATGACTTTTAAATGCGCGGTGTTAAATCTACCTTTTGGCGGTGCGAAAGGTGGAATTACCGTCAATCCTAAAACTTTATCGAAGTTGGAATTAGAAAGGTTGAGTCGGGGTTATATAGATGCGATCGCAGATTTTATTGGACCAGATGTGGATATCCTCGCTCCTGACGTTTATACCAATGCCATGATTATGGGTTGGATGATGGATCAATATAGTATTATCTGCCGGAAAATTAGTCCAGCGGTTGTCACAGGAAAACCGATGACAATGGGGGGAAGTATTGGGCGAGATGAGGCGACAGCTACAGGTGCTTTCTTTGCTATTCAAACTATTTTACCTAAATTCGATCGGATTCCCCAAGAGACAACTGTGGCTATTCAAGGATTTGGTAAAGTTGGGGCTGCCTTAGCAGAATTATTAGCAAAAGCATGTTATAAAGTGGTATCTGTTAGCGATTCTCAAGGGGGAATTTATGCCAAACAAGGGTTAGATATTCCGAGCATTCGTCAGTATAAACTCTCCAGTCAAGGGATAAAAGCAGTCTACTGCGAAGGGAGCGTGTGTAATAGTGTGGCACATGAAGTTATTACTAATCAGGAATTACTAGCTTTGGATGTAGATGTCCTAATTCCTGCGGCTTTGGAAAATCAAATTACTGAGGAAAATGTGAATAGTATCAAAGCTAAGTATATCTTTGAATTAGCTAACGGTCCAACAACCTCTGGGGCGGATAAGGTATTGGAAGAGAAGGGCATCTGGGTTTTTCCTGATATTCTGGTTAATGCAGGCGGCGTTACCGTTAGTTATTTTGAATGGGTACAAAATCGGAGTGGCTTGTATTGGACTTTAGATGAAGTTAATCACCGTCTGGGACAAAAAATGGTGGCAGAAACAGAACAAATATGGTCAATTTCTCAAGAACAATCTATTTCTATGCGGACTGCTGCTTATGTTCATGCGTTGAATCGGTTAGGAGAAGCATTAAGTGCTAAAGGAACGAGAGATTACTATATTAATAGTCGAGTTTCTTAAAAAAACCTCTGCGTAAAAAAACGCTCCCAACACCAACCGATTCCATATCATATCAAGTCCGGTTGTATCGGTAGCGTAAAGGCAGGGCGTTGCATTCGGATAGCATACTTTGAGTTTATTACAGAAGTTATCGTCCGAATGCAACGCCCCTACAACAGCTCAAACTATAGACAACCGATGCTAGCGGACATGATATCATCCAGAATCGATGAGGAGAAGCACTTAACGCTAAAGGAACAAGAGATTACTACATTAACAGTCGAGTATCTTAAAGAACCTCTGCTTACCTCTGTGGAAACCTCTGCTTACCTCTGAAAAAAACGATTCCAACACCAAACGATTCCAGATCGTCCAGAATCGATATCATAGGTAATGCTGAAGAAATCTTCCTCCCCTCTCCTTTCAGGGGAGGAATCAAACTACCGACACTAAGCGATCGCAAATTCTGGCAAATTTACCATTTCCGGAATTTCTCGCCCTACTGCTGCGGCTACACTGCGCAAGCTATGGACTAAATCCACCATATCTTCTAAAGATAGGGCTTGCCGAGCATCGGAAACGGATTTTTCTGGTTCCGGATGACATTCGATAATTAGTCCATCTGCACCACAAGCTATAGCAGCTTTGGCTAAAGGTGCTACTAATTCTCGCTTGCCAACTGCATGGGAAGGATCGACAATTACGGGTAAGTGAGTGATTTGTTTGAGGGCGGCAACTGCACCTAAATCTAAGATATTGCGGGTGTAATTATCGAAACTGCGGATACCTCTTTCGCACAATACTACCTGAGAGTTACCCTCACTGAGAATATATTCTGCTGCCATGACGAATTCTTCAATTGTCGCGGCTAATCCTCGCTTGAGTAAGATGGGTTTATTCACTTTGCCCAAAGCTTTTAGTAAATCGAAGTTTTGCATATTGCGACTGCCTACTTGTAGCATATCCGCATGAGCCACAATATCTTCAATTTGAGTAATGCACATGACTTCGGTCACGACTGGCATGTTATATTTATGGCGAATAGCAGATAAAATTTCTAATCCGGCTAATCCCAATCCCTGGAAAGCGTAGGGAGAAGTGCGAGGTTTGTAAGCGCCACCCCGCAAAGCTTGAATGGGGGATAATTGCAGTTTGGTGGCAACAGTTTCCATCTGTAAACGATTCTCGACTGTACAAGGACCAGCAATAATGACTATTTCCTTACCGCCGATAGTAACGTCTTCCGATAGTTTAACCATAGTTGGGCGATTGGGGTGAGACGCGATAGCAAGTTTGGCTGCTAACATGAGCTTCATTCCTTATATATATGGATGTGGAGAAGAAAAAACCCGGTTCCTAGAAGGCTCCGGGTTGGTGCAACAAGTTGACATAGCCTTACCTACCCGGAAGTATTTCTGGGCCAAAAGTAAAAGCTATAAAAATAGGGAGTGGGGAATTTATTCATTGGTGGTAAGGTTTTGGTATCCTATATAAAACAAAAAACCGCAGCGTTTAATGCTGCGGCTCACCGGGGATTCCCATGACGGAAATACATTCACCTCCGGTGAACCGAGCTAAACCAAAAGTAAAAGTAATAGTTGGTGCTAAACATAGCTGTGGGGGTTGGGATATTTAACGACTTTTTCTAGATTAGCAAGTGGATGGCTATTTTGTCAAGCCGATCGCGCTTGGAGCGGAATTGATATACCCCCCCAACCCCCCTTGGTAAGGCAGGGCTGTTTCA
>DOIX01000344.1:1770-34646 GCA_003511885.1 Cyanobacteria bacterium UBA11153 | reverse complement strand
CACTTGACTTGAAAGAGAGCCAGTGTATAAACCAGTTTATAGGGAAGGGGATCGACTTGTCGCATCAGAAGATCCTATTTCCAGGGAATTTAAGCAAAATATCAAACAAGTTTTTGAATATGAGAATGTGCCTTATAAAGAAGACAGTACTGGAGCAATTTTAATCCCTCAAGATATTTGGTCAGATCGAGACACAGTTTGGAACTATACCACTAAAGCAAACGATCCAGATTGGTTGAAAACTCATATTCCCTCCAATTGAATTGCTGTTGACGTGAAGAAAGTCAAGGGTCTCTTGATTTAGAGAGTCGTTTGAATGCCTCTAACGGAGGGGGAAATCCTTTAGCACCAACAGCACTTAAATAGGGTCTAAGGAAGTGATGATTCAGTGGCTATGTCCCGAATGTGCGATAGCATACTGACAGACAACGTGATTCTGTAGTGGTTAGCTGGGCTTTTAGTAGTTGGATTGCCCCCGTTAACTATTACGCTCTGTGGTTTACTGTTCAAAGAGACCTCATCAATACACCATATCCCGCTGTGGGTGGTAGTTTATTGGCATGGAGCTTTAGAGGCGTTTTACCTGCTGTACATAGAGGCTTGTTTATAAATCAAGCAAGAGTAAGCGGAGTGATAGGATTTCAGACTCCTTGGGGTAGATGGATCTCATGCTGGAACTGGAGGCTATATCAAACTTGCCGATCTAACAGACAAAGGAGATGGTGCAGCAACTGCTGATTTACCGCTAGTAGATGTTTATATCATTGATAACCCTAATGGTGTTGTGTTGAATGATGGGTTAATCGGTCCCTATCGAAGACCAAACTTACCAAGAGGAACAAGACTGCAAGTTATCCAGGGATCATCAACAGAGCCACAATTTGCCAATAAATCAGAGGTAAAAGTAGTCGATGGTTCAGAAACAGGTTCGCGAGGCTGGATTAATACTCCTGACATCACTAAAAAAAATCCCTAGACAAAGACAATGAAAAGAACCTCTCTCATTAAAGTTATCTTCGTTAGTGTTATCTTGCTGTCTGGAATTTGTGCTACTAATCAAGACAGCTTAAGCACAACCTTATCTCAAGTCGGAACTGAAGATGCTATGACAAGTAAGACATCTAAATTGGCTCAACAACTTATCAACCGGGAATACGGTGAATTTTTTACATATCCCGCTCATGACAAGACAATTGATGCTATCTGGAATACCCCGGGAAATCCTGAAGCACTTGAGGCATTAGTCAATGACAAAAGCGCACCCACAGAAGCCAGGTTTCTAGCTGCTGACATTTTGTTTTCGCGAAATTTTACTGTCTTATTGCGAACAGATTTATTAGAAGATCTTGCCAATATTTATGCAGAAGCATTAGTCAATAACTATACTGAGAATGCTAATTCTTGGGGTCTTCTCTACGAGTTCAACCAGTCAGGCCCAGTGGGAAATCGATTTCTGATGATGGGAGAAGCAGCATTACCAGTTCTTGTAAGACTCCTCGATAACGAAAGTATCTCAGTAACTTATGAAGGGAGTGAAACAGCTACTATTGGCAATATGTATCATTTCCGTGTCAAAGACTTTGCGGCTTTCTATATCAGTAGTATTACGGGAATACCAGTTCAGTTTCACAGAGAAATTGACAAACGCGATACGGAGATAGAAAAACTAAAATCTTTGTTAGATGAGCGATTTAAAAATAAATGAGTGATAGCAGCAACCTCGATAAACTTGAACGTCAAATTGAAAGGGGTAGCTTCTTTACCCACAGTGCCCTTAGCAATAAGGCTAGCCGAATTCACGAAGTAGAGTTTTTCCTATATGCCCTAGCTGATGTACTTATTTCTAAAGGGATTACTACATCCGATGAGCTTCAAGAAGCTGCCCAAAGAGTTCGTCAAGAAATGGTACAAAAGGGAGAGGCTTTAGGCGCAGGAATTGCTCTTAGGATAGATGGAGATGAGAAACCAGAGAGCGACTTTGTTCCGGTCAATTGTCCAGAACGCCTGCACATCTGCAAGGCTATTTGTTGTAGCCTGACTTTTGCTCTGAGTCCAGAAGAGATAGAATCAGGCAAAACTAAATGGGATTTAGGTCAACCCTATTACATTCGTCAAGAGGCTAATGGATGTTGTACTCATATTGATCCAGAGACAAAGGGCTGCAAAATTTATCAAGATCGCCCTCGCGTTTGCCGGAAATACAGTTGTGCTAAAGATGAGAGAATTTGGAATAATTTTGAGAAAATGGAACTCAACGATGAATGGATCGAAAAGCATCTTGGCGATAGTAAAATGCGTCTGGCAACCGCATTTATGCACAGAATCGAGGTCGATTCCAAATATGAGGAAGTTCCTCCAATTGAGGAAGGACAATCTGAATCCAAAAGTCAACGAAAATAAAAACATCAATGGCAGAGAATGTGATGCGGGCGATGGCAGCCAGAGAGGAGGAGAATCATCACACCGCAGCAGCAGAACATCAGTCTCCTGTGATAGAAGCTGCAACGCCGGAAGTACAGTCCAAGGAAATTGGGATTCAGGGAGAATGTGCCGAATGTGCCTCCGAAAAGCAGTCCTCCTCAGCCGCAGAGGGGAAAGATGTCTCGGAAATGTCAGTAGGAGTGAGTAGAATTCAGCCCTTATTAACAGCTTTGAGCGCCGGGAGATGTTTATGAGGAGGAAGCGGATCGAGTAGCGGCGCAGGTAATGTCAATGTCAGCAGCACCTGAATCTTCGCCACAAGTGCAGCGGTTGCCAGAAGAGCGGTGGTTTAAAGCGCCGTCAATTACACCTGTGGTACAGAGGCAGGTGGAGCCCAAAGTGCAAATGTGGCAGTTGTTGCAACGGGCTGGTGGTGGGAATGAAGCGTCTGGAGATTTAGAGAGTCGGTTGAATGCGTCTAAAGGTGGGGGAAGTGCGTTAGCACCGGAAGTGAGAGCGTTTATGGAACCGCGATTTGGTGCTGATTTTAGTGCGGTGCGGGTTCATACTGGTAGTGAAGCGGTGCAGATGAGCAAGGAGTTGGGGGCGCAGGCTTTTGCTTATGGGAGTGATATTTATTTTGGTCCGGGGAAGTCTCCGGGGAATAATGAGTTGATGGCTCATGAGTTGACTCATGTGGTGCAGCAGACTGGTGCGGTGCAGCGACAGGTAGATTCTAGGCATTCCACATCTTTGAGGAAACTTTCGGATTCTATAACCCAGACATCTGACTCAAGTATACAGTGCTCTTTCATTGCCACTGGTGATAGAGCAAGATTCTTGTCCATTGTCAATCGTATCATCGGTGTTCAATACGAAGTGAGAAGTGATAGCGCTGGAAACTTATCTATTGTCAATAAAGACGTGCAAGGACCACCAACTTCTGAGGCGAGTGTACTAATTTCTCTCCTTCAGAAGGTGATTAATGACTCCAATGCTACAACAATTCAATTTATTAGAGGGGGATCTACGCCCAGCCAGGTTCTTGTCGGTTCCTATCAACTTAGCACGATTGATTTAGACGATGTTGAAGCATTCGGAATAGGTCCGCAAGAAGGAGTAAGCGCAGCAGGAAAATTGGCTCATGAGATTGAAGAGCAATACCAGAAACAAGTGAATCATCAAGCCTACGGAACCGACACTTCAGGAGTACATGGTTCTGGTGTAAGCCTGGAGAATGCTGCAACTGGAGCGATAAGAGGATCGCAAGGACCGCTGCAAAATCTTGTTCAGAATCCGGACGGAACCTTAAATTTTACGATTACAATTCCTTATACATACCCAGATGGTAGAGTTATAGACGTGACATATAACGTGCAAAGTAACAATGTTGTAAGTGTTACTCGTACTCGACGACCGCAAAGCCATTAACAGATTATTTCATGAAGAGAAAATTCGGTTTTCTTTCAGTTTTAACTCCTGTTAGTTTAAAACTTTCAACGAGCAGCTTATCCTAAACATCTCACGTCGCAGTTTTGGAATGATACTGGAGGCAATTAAATGATATGTCGCCGACTTCATCTCATTATTTTTACTACATTTCTTTTGAGTTGTACGCAATCACAAGTCATGTCAACATCTACTAATCCTAATGACAGAGTAACTTCTATGAACCAAGAAAAGGAGGAAAGAGAGAGAGAGGTGAAACAATTAGTTAAGGAACTTACTAATAACGATATAACATGGGATGGTCAAGATATTGGGATCGTGGCAATTCTAAAGAGCAACCGTGCCAAGCGACTTGTAGAAATTGGAGAACCAGCTATTCCAGAGTTAATTGCTGCCATGTCAGATGAGAGTAAATTTGCTGTTGCTCATGTGATATTGACTTACATATCCAAAGTTGAGTTTACAACCATTCCCTGGAATGGACTCGAAGTAAACTTGAGTTTTGATGGTAGAACATTGTTCAATCCAGATCAGCGCTTTGACCTGGTAAAAAGATGGCATCAATGGTACAGAAGCACACCCAGACCAAATACTCTTCCTTGACTGCGTAATCACAGTACTATCTCCCTCACCGTAGGTCAGGTTAGCCGTGCGAAACCCCACTCCAACAAGTGCGATCGCCTGATCTTGTAGGGTGGGCAAATCGATATAATTTCTGGTGAAATTGTTAAATTAACGTAATTTGCCCACCCTACTCGCCGACTTTATCTTCTAACTCTCGAAAATCCGGAACTTGTGGTAAATTCCCACCACAACGACATCCCCAATCTACTCCATACCTACCTGCTGCCACCCATTTGTCAAAACTGGAATATGTCCACAAATGAGGACAAGTGACCAAACCATGCTTAACCGGATTGTAGAGAATATAATCTAAATGCTTATTGAAATCATCCTCGTCATGAATCGTATGTTCCCAAAACCGACGTTACCAAACATCACTTTCTCGGTGCTTACGGCGAGAAGCAGAAATCTCGACAGAAAATACAGATTTTCCCCGTAAAGAGCGCGTAAATAACACCTTCAATTGAGACACACGCTGAGAATAATCAGAATCATTGGGTAGTAACGTCCAGATAAAATGAAGATAATCCGGTAAAACAACGGCGGCGGTGATTTCAAAGGGTTTTTCTTGACGCATTTTCGCGATCGCATTCCGTAACCGAGATATATTTTCAACCTCTGAAAATAGAGGAATACGGCGATAGGTGACTAAGGTTAGAAAAAATACTCCTCCTGGTACATAAGAACGACGCTATTGTGACATATTGAGATTAAAATGTTGCTGATTATCCTGAGCTTGTCGGGTGCGATCGCTTTAATTGTCTTCAACACGACGACTTAAGTGACGAACTTCTTCGAGCAAAATATTAAATCTTTGATCGTTTTCCAATTGCCGCTGCTTCATCACTTCCATATCTCGTTGATTTTGATCTGCTACTTGGAGTAACGCTTGAGATGTTATTCTTAAACCGTCAACACTATCCTTATAACCATGACGAGCTTAATCAAACTGAACCAGCAGATCCATATAAACAAATATTATTTAAGGGATACACAGATCCAGAGATAACAGAAATCAAACATCTGCTAATCGGAGTCAGTCTCATATTATACCAAATCAGAGTTAGTTACCCCCTTTATTTGAAAAAAGCAGGGGGGCTGGGGAGAAAAATCATTATATAGCATTTTTCATTTAGATGAGGTACATATCTAAAGTTAGATAGTTCGATAATGCTGGCGCTGAAAGAATCCAGTGTACCTCACACAAGTGAAAAACGCTATATAATTCCCCTTTTTCTTCTGCTTTACATTTCTTTACAGACAGCCTATTGCGCATTGGAATTGCACTTGCTAGCATTAGGTAACAGCAACATGTATTGAGCAATAAAAATCTCATGGGAGATTAATATTCCTAAAAATATCGCTAGTAACTTAAATTATTAGTTATCAATCAGGGGATCTACACAATCGGGGGATTTACATGATTAAATCCGAAAATTTTTAGATCTTAAGTCTCCCTATACCCCCTCACGAGCATCTGAAACTCTATAAAGCTGATACAGATGAATAAAGTTGACTTTACAGTAGCTATACCTACCTTTAATGGGGCAAAGCGTTTACCCCAGGTTATGGAGAAATTAAAATCTCAAATAAATACAGAAAATATATCTTGGGAAATCATTATTATTGATAATAATAGTCAAGATAATACAGCTCAATTGATTCAAGAATATCAAAATAATTGGTTACATCCCTATCCGCTTAAATACTACTGTGAAGCCCATCAAGGAGCAGCTTATGCTCGTCAAAGAGCAATAGATGAAGCAGGGGGTGAATTAGTTGGTTTTCTTGATGATGATGTTATTCCTGATTCTGACTGGGTAGCACAAGCTTATAATTTTGGACATGAATACCCCAAAGCTGGTGCTTATGGTGGTAAAATTCATGGTGATTTTGAAGTCGATCCTCCTGAAAATTTTGCCAGAATTAAGTCTTTTTTAGCTCTGAGAGACAGAGGGAACCAGCCTCACTTATATCAGCCAGAGACCTTAAGTATGCCTCCTTCGGCTGCACTTGTTGTTCGCAAACAAGCTTGGTTGGAAAATGTACCAAAAAAAATGGCTTTAGTAGGTCGTCTTTATGGAGAAATGGTAGCAGGAGAAGATTATGAAGTATTAATGTATATTTACCTTGGTGGTTGGGAAATTTGGTATCAGCCCCAAATGAAAAGTCATCATAAAATACCTCAAAAAAGATTAGAAAAGGATTACTTACTTGCTCTAAGTAAAGGGGCTGGTTTGTGTGTTTGTTCCTTACGGTTAGTCGGGTCAAAAATTTGGCAAAAACCTTTGATTATTATGAGGATAACGTTAGGTAGCTTAAAACGATTAATAGGACATATATTAAAATATAGAGGCCAAGTAAAAAACGATCTAGTTGCAGCTTGTGAAAGGGAATTTTTGCTAAGTAGTTTATTAAGTCCACTCTATCTTTTTAGACGGTACTTTGAGAGCAAAACCTAAAAGATCGTAAGATAAATCTATTTTATTTGTAAATAGACCAGCAAATATCTATGAAAGATTGTCATATTGTACAAATTGTGCCTAGACTACCACCTTACACTGATGGAGTTGGTGATTACTCATTAAGACTGGCAGAAAGCTTACGGAAAAATCATAGAATTTCAACCTATTTCATTGTTTTTCAGCAAGGAATTGAAATACCACCTGTCATTCAAGGTTTTTCGGCGACTGGATTATTAGCTTATGATAGTGACACACTTTTATCGGTATTACCAGAAAATACACAGGCAATCATTTTACATTATAGTAATTATCCCTATATTAAAGAAAAATTTAAAGGACCATTTTGGTTACCTAAAGCATTAGAAGCGATCGTAAATTTACGTCAGATTAAGCTGATTGTCATGTTTTACGAATTACCGTTCTTAAAATACAAGCAAATAGAAATTTTAAATCCAATCCAAGCATCAGTATCTCGTAGGCTTGCTAAAATTGCTAATGATGTTCTGACAAATTGTGGTAGATTTCAAAAGATCATTTCCCAGTGGACAAAATCTTCTGTAACAAATATACCCGTTTTTTCAAATATTCCCGAACCAACCTATATTCCTCCTTTGGTAAAACGCGAGCGACGAACGATAGTATTTGGGACAACTGCTCGACATCGACTCTATAAAAATCACCTTAAAGAACTGATACAATTGTGTCATATACTGGAAATTAAAGAAATTTATGATATTGGACAACCATTAAACCTAGATTGTGATAATTTTGCAGGAGTGAAGGTAATTGAAATGGGATTTCAGCCTCATGAAATAGTCAGCGAATTAATGTTAAATTCACTAGTTGGCTGTTTAGATTATACAAAGTTTCCTGGTCAGGTAGGTAAATCAGGTGTTTTTGCTGCTTATTGCGCTCATGGATTAACTCCGATTCTTAGCAAATACAACCCTTCACAAGTGGATAAACTTGAATGTAAAAAGCATTATCTTGTTCTGGGAAATCAGATGGAAAACATAACTGAAAAAGATCTGCAATTGGTGGCTGACAATGCTTATTCATGGTATCAAAATCATAATGTTACGGAAACAGCAAATCTCTTTGCTTCTTTGATAATTAACTAACATTGTTAATGAGTCACTTGAGGCACACCTGGATTATGTCCACCCTACAAAAAACTTGATACAATGCCATTATTTACCTAGTTCATAGCTATAATTTATGTCAATTTTCAAGAAAGATCTTAAAGTTTTATTGTATGGAAATATGCACGGCATGTATCGGTGCGAAAATCTGATTAAGGTGCTGTTAGATTCTGGATATTATGTTTCTCATGTTTATCCAGAGTTCTACCTGAGAGGCGGTGTGAAGCAAACTCCATTGACTAAGCTACTTAACAAAGTCGCCGTCAAATTTCAGCTAATTGAGTTTTTTAGTAAAGCGATTCTAGCTGATGCCATCTATATCATGCCAATGAATGCTCATTTAATTAAAAGAGCTATGTTAGCATCGAAATGGTTTGGCAATAAAATTATCTGGGAAATCTATGATGCCATGCACACTCATTTTGAAGGAGAGAAGAGGTTAAAGGAAACTAAACCACAAGATGTTGATAATGAGAGAATAGCGTTGTTAAATTCTCATTATATTATTCATATTTCTAAAATAGAAATTGAATACTGGGAAAAGATATTCGATCTAAGTATTGACAAAAATAAAATATATATTGCGCCTATCTTTAGCGAACCGAAGCTAAGGCATTCGCGAAAATTTATGGAGGATAGTATGCTCAAAATTTGCTGGTGGGGTTCGCTTTTACCCATCCATGGAATCGATAATATCCTCACCGCAATACAGATTCTCAAGCAGAAAAATATACCATTGACCTGCGATTTGTTTGGAGCCGCAGGCTCTGGCTATTCCCAGCGGTTTCAAGAATACCAAAATAAAATCACAGAAATGGGACTTGAACAAACTATTTTCCTCAGAAGGGATCTAAAGTTTGCAGACGATTCTCTTCCGAAATATTTGGTTGAAAACTGTGATGTCGCCTTGGGGATGTTCGGCGAAAATCCCAGGGCACAGACTGCTGTTGGGCATAAAGTTGTTGAAGCTCTTGCAATGGGAATACCGACTCTAACTATGAAGTCATTAGCATTAGACGAATTTTTTAATTCTGAATTAGATTTATGGACTTGCCAAACTTCCCCTGAGTCAATCGCTGAGGCAATTATTGCGATTGTTAATCGTACAGCTTATCCAGTAGATTGGGAAAAGACGCGCCAAAAAGTTTTGCAAACATTTAGTGTTGCCAAATATCGTGAGGTGTTAAATGAAGTATTAAGCAGAGTGGAAGATGATTTAACCAGAAAATAGTTGGAACTATATTTACTAATTAGAATTGATTACGATCAAGTTACTGGCGGTTTTAGGAAACAAATAATGCTATCGAGTATGAGGTAATTAAATGAAAGCAGTAATTTTGGCTGGCGGCTATGGCAGCCGACTCAGTGAAGAAACCACGATTAAACCGAAGCCCATGGTGGAAATTGGCAATCAGCCAATTTTGTGGCACATCATGAAAATATACTCAGCTTATGGAATTAATGATTTTCTTATCTGTTGCGGTTATAAAGGATATGTAATTAAAGAATATTTTGCTAACTATTTTTTACGGATGTCTGATATCACCTTTGATATGCGATACAACCAAATGAGTATTCATAAAGGTAATGCGGAACAATGGCGGGTTACTCTCATCGATACAGGGGAAAATACAATGACAGGTGGCAGATTAAAGCGGGCGAAGGAGTATATTGGTAACGAAACTTTTTGTTTGACTTATGGCGATGGCGTGACTAATTTGAATATTAATGAATTGATTCAGTTTCACCGCGAACAAAAAGCATTAGCAACTTTAACGGCAGTACAACCACCAGGAAGATATGGGGCACTTGCCTTTGATGAAAGTAAAACTAAAATTGCCCATTTTCGGGAAAAACCCGAAGGTGATGGTGCTTGGATTAATGGGGGTTACTTCGTGCTAGAACCTGATGTAATTGATTATATTGCAGGTGACTCTACTGTGTGGGAACAAGAACCATTAGAGCAACTAGCCCAGAAGGGATATTTATCTGCTTATAAGCATACAGGATTTTGGCAAAGTATGGATTCTCTGCGAGATAAAAACTACCTGGAAGATATCTGGAAAAGTGGGAAGATTCCTTGGAAAGTTTGGGAATAGGGTGAAGCTGAATTGAAAATTGCCTAGGTAAAATTTGACCAGGTAAATTTTAACTATAGAAAGTTTAACGATAGGGAGGCAAATGGATTATAACTTTTGGCATGGCAAAAAAGTGTTGATTACTGGGCATACCGGATTTAAAGGAAGTTGGTTATCCATCTGGTTGCAAAGCCTGGGGGCAAAAACGATTGGATATGCCTTGCCACCACCAACGGAACCCAGTCTATTTAAACTAGCAAATGTTGCGGAGGGGATGGTTTCTATTGTTGGCGATGTTCGAGATTTGGCAAATCTTAAAGAAATCATGGCACAACATCAGCCAGAAATTGTTTTTCACATGGCTGCCCAACCATTAGTCCATTATTCCTACCACCATCCAGTAGAAACTTACACAACAAATATTATCGGAACAGTAAACGTTTTAGAAGCAGTGCGTCACACTCCCAGCGTCCGCACAGTTGTCTCGATTACTAGCGATAAATGCTACCAAAATAAAGAATGGGTTTGGGGTTATCGAGAAAATGAAACATTAGGAGGTAAAGATCCCTATTCTAGTAGCAAAGCTTGTGCGGAAATAGTCATTTCCGCCTATCGAGATTCTTATTTTTCTCCTCCTGATTACCATCGCCATCAGGTAGCATTAGCAAGTGTCAGGGCAGGAAACGTCATCGGTGGCGGTGATTGGGCAGCAAATCGCTTAATACCAGATATTATCCAGTCATTTACGATCGGGCAATCCGTCTTAATTCGTAACCCCCACGCTACTCGTCCTTGGCAGCACGTCTTGCAACCTTTAAGCGGTTATTTGTCCGTAGCCGAATATTTATGGAAATATGGGGTAAAATACGCCGAAGCTTGGAATTTTGGTCCCAATGAAGACGATGCCAAACCTGTAGCTTGGATTGTAGAGGAATTAACAAAATTATGGGGAAATGGAGCCAGTTGGGAATTAGATAAAGGACAGCACCCTCACGAAGATACATATTTAAAACTTGATTGCTCAAAAGCAAAATCTCAATTAGGCTGGCAACCAACATTATCCTTGGTAGAAACTCTCGAATGGATAGTAGAATTTTACCAAGGCTATCTAAATAAAGAGAATATTCGAGAACTTGTGGAAGACCAAATTAAGCGCTACCAACGCTTAGAAGAAAAACTAATTGCATCTCACTCCTTAATCGCTCAACCGACGGCTTTCTCAGTAAAATAATTTACCAAAACCATCCATCTTCAGGGTGCATTATGCTTCACAATAACAGACCATCCATATCCAAATAGCATCACTCCATAATATTAAGTTCAGTGGCATCCACCATGTCAAAAAATATCTCAGCCTTAATATGCGGTTAAATTTGACAAGGATCATGCCAAAGGACATGATATCAATCCTGAGTGACTTAAACCATGAAATTCACCGAAACAAAGCTAAAAGGTTCTTTCCTAGTCGAGATCGAAAAAATATCAGATTCACGAGGATTTTTTGGGCGAATATTTTGCGCCCAGGAATTTGTAGAATTAGGATTAAAACCACCTCTGGCTCAAACCAACCTATCTTTTAACCCCAAAAAAGGTACCCTACGGGGATTACACTATCAAATTTATCCAGTAACAGAAGCCAAATTAATTCGCTGTAGCAAAGGTGCGATTTATGAAGTGATTGTAGATATGCGCCCTCAATCTCCTACCTATCTATCTCATATTGGTGTGGAATTAACAGCAGAAAACCACCAGGCTTTGTACGTTCCGGAAATGTTTGCTAATGGTTATCAGGCTTTAACAGATGGTGCTGAAGCAATGTATCAAGTGAGCGAGTGTTATACTCCTGGATACGAACGAGGTATCCGTTATGACGATCCCGTACTTAATATAAATTGGCCGATCTCAGTGAGTGAAATTTCGTTAAAAGATACAAGTTGGCCATTATTAGAATCGGTTCTTATAGGAGGATAAAAATGATTATTGTCGATCGAGCGCTGCAAAAACGTGCAGAAGCAGGGAACCCCATCAAAGTAGGGATGATTGGTGCTGGGGCGATGGGGCGAGGTATTGCCAACCAAATCATCAATTCTGTCCCCGGAATGAAGCTAGTAGCTATCTTTAACCGACACCTGGATAAAGCCAAGCAAGCTTATCATGAGGCGGGAGTTGAAGCCGTTTATGTTGTTAATAACGTTACCGATTTAGAAGATGCGATCGCCAAAGGAAAATATGCGATAACTGATGATGCCTTCCTGTTATGTCAAACTGAAGGGATCGATGCTTTAATTGAAGTTACTGGTACTATTGAATTTGCGGCTCAAGTGGTCATAGCCGCAATAGAAAATCGCAAACCTACGATCTTAATGAATGCTGAATTAGATGCCACAATCGGTCCAATTTTGAAAGTTTATGCGGATCGTGCTGGTGTAATTATCACTGCCTGTGATGGCGATCAACCTGGTGTCCAAATGAACCTTTATCGGTTCGTTAAAAGTATCGGTTTAACTCCTCTTTTATGCGGTAATATTAAAGGATTGCAAGACCCTTATCGCAACCCGACTACCCAGGCAGCTTTTGCCAAACAATGGCATCAAGCACTAAATATGGTGACAAGTTTTGCTGATGGGACTAAAATATCTTTTGAGCAAGCCATCGTTGCCAACGGGACAGGAATGAGAGTCGCCAAACGTGGTATGTTGGGATATCAATACTCCGGTCATATTGATGAAATGACTAAGATGTATGACGTAGACCAACTAAAAGAATGGGGTGGCATTGTAGACTATGCTTTAGGTGCTAAACCTAGTCCCGGTGTCTTTGTTTTTGCTACCAACGACGACCCCAAACATCGCCATTATCTCAATCTTTTTAAATTAGGTGAAGGTCCTCTATACAGCTTCTACACTCCTTACCATCTCTGTTACTTTGAAGTACCCATATCAGTAGCTAGAGTTGTTTTGTTTCAAGATGTGATATTAGCGCCTTTGGGTGGTCCTGTTGTAGATGTGGTAGCTACGGCTAAAACTAATCTAAAAAAAGGAGAAACTTTGGACGGTATCGGCGGCTATATGGTATACGGTCAGTGCGAAAATTCTGATGTGGTAAGATCGGAAAATCTATTGCCAATCGGTTTAGCCGAGGGTTGTCGCCTCAAAGGAGATATTCCTCAAGACCAAGTATTGACTTACCAAGATCTAGAATTGCCATCAGATAGACTTTGCGATCGCTTAAGATCGGAACAAAATAACTACTTCCAGCCTGTAGAAAAACTGTTAATTAAATCATAAAACTACCGATTTCGTTAACAATAACTGCACCAAATAAGGGCAAAATAACCATAACCACAGAAGATCGGGACAAAATAACCATGAAAAACTCTCACTGCGCTTTCTGCAAAAACCCCATCAAACACAATTTTGCCGATTTAGGAATGTCACCAATAGCCAATGATTATTTAAGTCAAGAGCAGCTAAATCGGGTTGAGAACTTTTATCCGATTCGGGCTAATGTTTGCGACAAATGCTTGTTGGTGCAATTAGAAGAAATCGAATCGCCAGCATATATGTTTGGTGATGGTAACTATCCCTACTTTTCTTCCTATTCGGATAGTTGGCTAAAACACGCCAAAGCTTACAGCGATATGATAATCGCCAAATTGGGGCTTAACCAAAATAGTCAAGTTGTGGAAATTGCCAGTAATGATGGTTATATGCTCCAATATTTTCAGGAAAAACAAATTTCTGTTTTGGGGATAGAACCTGCTGGTAATGTAGCGAAAGTAGCCCAAGAAAAAGGTATTCCTGTTCTGGTCAGGTTTTTTGGTGTAGAAACAGCCAAAGAAGTGGTTTCCCAAGGCAAACAAGCCGATCTTTTATTAGGAAATAATGTTTTAGCTCATGTACCAGATTTGAATGATTTTGTCGCCGGAATGAAGCTTGTCTTAAAACCATCTGGTATTTTGACAATGGAATTTCCCCATTTATTGCAAATCGTATTAGGAAATCAATTTGATACAATTCACGAAGAACATTTTTCTTATTTATCCTTATTAACTGTAGAGAAAATATTCGCCACTCACGGATTAACCCTCTTTGATGTCGAAGAAATTCCTACTCATGGAGGTTCGATTCGGATCTATGGTAAGCATGACAATCTACCAACACCAATTGTAAGCGATCGCATCGCTGAAGTAAAACAAAAGGAAATCGCCGCCGGATTAAACCAAATCGAAACTTATCTAAAATTTGGGGAAAGAGTTAAAGAAACGAAACGGAAACTATTGAGTTTTCTGATCGAAGCCAAAGAAGCAGGAAAAGTAATTGTTGCTTATGGTGCGCCATCTAAAGGGAATATCCTCCTCAATTACTGCGGTATTCGTACAGACTTTATCGATTATGTCGTGGATCGCAATCCGCACAAACAGGGATTGTTTATGCCAGGTAGCCATATCCCCATTTTATCCCCAGATAAAATTTGGGAAACCCAGCCTGACTATTTATTAATTCTGGCATGGAATCTCAAAGATGAAGTGATGGAACAAATGGCAAAAATTCGGGAATGGGGAGGAAAGTTTGTAGTACCAATTCCCGAAACAAAAGTTTATCCCTAATCAAGATATTAGGTTATCGTTATAGCAGTGCTTGAAGAGTGTAGTTACAAATTTTTCTGATCAATGATTGATTAATCAATACTTAGGGCTTACTAGTTGTAACCATCCCAGCGCGCATTGCTATACCTATATTTCAGTCAATAGAGCCATAAAATCATTGAGAATCTTAGCCATGATCATTACTGGGCAATGCTTTATTTAAGTTAATGCTAATAATTTAGCATCCCGATGTCCTGGAGAACCAGATTTTCTGAGGCTTGGCCATTCTCGGAAGGATTGGCTGTTGTCGCAGTGTTTGAGAATAATAAATCTAGTTATGGTTATATAGATTCCCAGGGGAATATAGCGATTCCGCCTAAATTTGATGAGCCTTCTTCCTTCCGGGGTGGCTTGGCAGAGGTAAGGATAAGAGACTCTAAAAATATTGATAGGTACACCAATTGGGGTTACATTGATAAAACGGGAAAGTTCGTCTGTAACCTCTTTGACTAAAGCTCAAGCTAAAGTTAAAATACCTGAGTAATTTATTTTTTAAAGGAATGTCTTCCCGATAATTAATCAATTTATACCTTGAAGATTGTGTTGCCAGTAAACGACAACTGTCTTTTGATATCTTGTAGCTTGAAAACTCATATTCCCTCCAATTGAATTGCTGTTGATGGAGAAATTCTCACCCCAATCAGTGCCATTGCACCAAAGCAGCCTTCAACTCGGACGCAATTATGGCAGGAGTTGCTGTATCAATCGCAATATGGATATACCAATTTTTTGTAAATTTAATTAAAATTTGTATTGTTCATGCTTAACTTTGCTAGGTTAGCACTATATAGCCCAATGGGAGCGAACAGAAATGCCAAAAGAGCAAGTTACTAGACTTTTTAGAGATTCCTTAGCTAATCCTTCATTAAAGGAGGAACTCAATACTGCCCCTGATGTGGAAACATTTGTCCTGATGGCTCAAGAAAGGGGCTATGATTTTACTATTGATGAATGGAAAGAAATGACTCGTTTCACTGTTGAAGAATTGAAGGGAAAAATATCTGAAATCCCAGGGATTTGAGCCTGTATGGAAAGAATAATTTAGCTAAAATTAGCCCGGTTTATTGTGTATTGAAGGGGAAAGAAAATTTCCCTCGAACCCAGATAAACCGGGTTTATTGGGATATAGAGCAGATTGTAGTATCCTCAAGATCCTGAAGCTAGAGAGCCGATTCAGAAACCGGGTTTCTTTTGGCAAACCGCTCAAATTTCACAGGCAGCACTTACGAGAAACCCGGTTTCTAGCAATACTGAATCGGTTCTCTAGGAGGAAGCCCCAATGTCTTTAATCAAATTTTCTAAATAAGTCTGGGCTTCCTCTGGCGACATCATCAGGGCTTTCCCCTGACGCAAGATTTCATATTTACCCCCTCGATATCCATGACCTGCTATTAGCTTTAATCTAATAGCTTGATTGCCTAATTCTGTCAACTTGTTTAAGCTGAGAATTTCAATTTCTTGATTAAGGCTATGTTTGATCCATTCTTCATCCATATTTTGATGCTCCTAATTGGAAGATGGGGAGAAAGGGAGACAAGGGAGATAAGGGAGTACTTTTTTCTCCCCTGCTCCACTGCTCCCCTACTCCCCTACTCCCTACTCCCTACTCCCTACTCTCCTACTCCCTACTCCCCTGCTCCCTGCTCCGCACTCCCTTTTGCTCCTTCAACTTTTTCTGGTGGTTTGATAACAATTTTAGGACCGATATATTGATTGAATGTCTTACTGTTGGGCTTGGTATCAACAGTTAGCTGACTTTCTGCACCATCAACCTGCAAGCGTACTAAATATCGCCCTGGTTTCACGCCGTCGATAGGTACTTTCACAGAGACAGCATCAGCACGGCGGGGTAGGGCTTCAAATAAGTAAGCGGCTGGATTGTCGATTGAGGCTTCATTGAGAGCTAGGACAACTTTTTGCTTTTTGCCAATCGTAAGATTGCTATGAATCCGTACTTCGGCATCTGGTCTGCGATCGCGTTCATCTTGTTCGCATTTTGACACACTTAGTTTGGTGATGGTGGGACGTAATGTAAAAGGAGCAAGATTTGATTGGACAGCAGGAATGATGGGGGGTATTCCCTTTGATTTGATTGTATCGTCTCGATCGGGAGGTGTCTGAGATGTCCCCTGATGGGAAGGGGGTTTGATGATGACGGGGATGCGATGAACTACTTGTACGCTGTGAATTCCAGCGCGTAGATCTTTCTTTGATAGAGAGGAAAGGGGTACGATAATTTGGGTATCGGTAATTTGGGTTGGTTTTACTTCCTGTCCATCGATCAAGACTTGAGTTATCTGATTTTTTAAATTTTTGCCATCAATTAACAAGGTACTGTCTGCCAGAATTGGCTCAAATTTACCTGCCTGAGCCATAACTGTATCAATTCTTGGTCCCTTGGAGAAGGGTGCTACGCCACCAAACTGACGGGCACGCACTGGTAATGCTACCTGAGATGGTGTATCTCCTTCGATAATTACTACGCTTGCCCGATAAGCAACTGATAGTTTATAGGGAGATTGAAAAAATACTGACCAAACTTTAGATAAATCTTCTAAGGATAAATCCAAAGGCATAATATTGATCTCTTCAATCTGATCTAGTAAGTTAGAACCATCTAAGAAACTCATTTTTTCATCAGTAAGGGCATTGACAATCATTTCTTTTGTTAAAACTCTTTGATCCGTAAGGGCACGTATTGTTGCACCCATCAAACGTTGCGGTTCTAAAGTATTATCATTGCCATAGAAACTGATCATATAATGTAAATCTAGGGCACTTCGCCATCGCTTCGCCATTTCTCCGGGACGACTGCGCCCACCCATACCACCTTGGCTAAACATCGAATTGTTGGCAATTTGATAAAGATAAACATTCAATCCTGTTTCTGGTGTGGCAGTCCCCATGGCATGAGGTGAAACACTTGTTACTCTGATATCATGGGCGATTACTTGTGCTGCGGCTATTTGCAAAAAGTTTTGGATTGTTGCTGTGACGGTGGCAATGGCGAGATGGTTAGTCATAGTCTGTGGTTTTTTGTTGTTGGTTTTTTCTTGGTGTTTTTTTTTATGCTTAACCAATAACAAATAACATCATGAATAGTTGACAGTTGACAAGGGACAGCTATCTAATCTAAGTAACTATCAACTATCAACTGGTTAACGCTGATTGTAACGGGGCTGCAAATATTGGTCGAAAAAGTAAGCAGAATGGTTTTACCGGACTGTCTAGAGGCTGTTTGGCACAGCCGTTACGAATCCAGATCCATTAGGATCCAGGTTCTTAGGAATCCCCGCGTCTTCAGACCGGGGAGTGTCAAGACTGTAGGCATCCCATAATTGGTTTGCTAGTTGATCTTTCAGTACATAGCCTCTAGCTCCTGCTTGTATGGCGCGAAAGATCCATTAGTCTTCGTGATGTGCGGATAAGACTAGTACTTTACCCTGATATGGGATGTGTGGCAAGGAGATGAGGGCAGCGAAACGCGATCGCACTTAAACTCAGATCTTGCACTGATGTGAAAAAAACATTAATAGTGATACAATATCTCAGTCTTCTAAGGATGATTTGTACCATCGGGCAGGATGGCGTTACTCAAATTACTCTGATTTTTCTTGGCTCCCAGAATATCTATTTTTGCTCCCTCTAAATCTGCTTGGGCAAGATTAGTGTCTTTAAATTTAGCATTGCTGAGATTGGCTTCTTGTAAATTGGTCTTGCTCAAGTTAGCATTTTCTAGGATAGTTCCACTTAGATTTGCTCCTGTCAAATCTGCTTCTGTCAAGTTGACATTTCTGAGATTAGCTCCGCTCAGATTAGCATCTCGCAAATCGGCTCCGCTGAGGTTAGCGTTTTCCATGTTGACACCACTTAAATCGACATTAGCTAATTCCCCATTATGACAATCAGCATTCCTAAAATTTTCATCGCGGAGGTTTTCTCCTTCCAGATTGAGTCCTTCACATTTAAAAGGATTTCCTGCTACATTACTATTAGCGATTTGAGTTTCGCTGGCTCCTGGGGCAACTGTTTCAACATCGGCTGTTGATGCGGTTTGATTATTGGCGACATTACTGGTGGCATTTTTGGATAGTAGGGAACCAGCTATGGCTAGTACTGCTAGGATAGGAATTGCGATCGCTACACCAATCAAGAAGGGTTTAGATCCTTTATTCTTTTGCATTTTTCGCTCATTTTCGATTCTTTGTAACTGAATCTCATGGAATGCTTGTTCCATAAATTCTGGGGGAATTTTGGCTTCTGTACCCGCATCAATTAGTTCATCTACGGAATAGCTTTGAGTCTGTTCGGCGTATAATCTTGCTGCTAGGGTAAAAACTTCTTGGGCATACTCTTCTGGAAGGCGATTGTCTGATAGTTTCATAATTAGTTGTTAGTTGTTAGTTGTTAGTTATTTGTTGTGGGTTGTTTGTCTCTTCACACCCCATTCTCCACTCACCCCACTTCGGCATCTCCTGTCCTACTACCATTTTATTCAAGATATTTTTTCGCTGGTGAAGATAAAATAATCTATGTCTTTTTTTCGATAGAGACTGGGAAATCTTTACTAAATCTTTACAAAACTATGATTTTTTGAAGATTTGATGAATAAGAGGTTAGAGGTTAGAGGTTAAAGGTTAGACTAAATATCCTTTGGCGAGATGCGCTTTGGCTTATAGCAACTGCCAGGGTGGTTAAGACATTATAAATTCCTCAAACCCTTGATTTTACAGCTTTCTTCCCCAGCCTCTATTCCCCAGCCCCTATTCCCTAGCTGTAAGAGCGGGGCTAGTGCCCTGCCAAAGGATAAGACACCCTAAAGATCAAGTAATAACCCGATGAGGTGATAGAGGTAAGGTGAAATAAAAGGTACTGCCTTCCCCTAAAATACTTTCTGCCCAAATTTTACCGCCATGCTGCTGAATAATACTGCGACAAATAGCTAATCCTAAACCTGTTCCCCCTTTTTGACGGGAGTCGGAAGCATCTACTTGTTGAAATTGTCCGAAAATTGTTTCTAGTTTATCTGAAGGGATGCCCCTGCCTCTATCTTTGACAGAAAAGAGAACATAATCTTCAAGTTCGGTTAAGTTTTGTCCAGGGGTAGAGATATTGTTGGAGATTAATTCTCCACTTAGCAAAATGGTACTACCATGGGGAGAAAATTTGATGGCATTGCTAATGAGATTTGTGAAGGTTTGGACAATGGCATCAGGATCTACCCAAATCTCAATATTTATGGTATTTACTGATAGAGTAATATTGTTTTGTTCTGCGTTTCCTCGCATTCCGTCAGCGGCTTGTAACATTAAAGCAGCAGCATCGTAACTTTGTTTTATTAAAGTAACTCTACCAGATTCGAGTCTTCCTAAGTCGAGGATATCATTAACTAGACGTACTAGCCGCTCTGTTTGAGTGGCGGCAATTTGTAACATTTGTTTGCCACGTTGCGGTTTGCGATCGTAAACTCCATTCGCGAGCAATCCTAATGAGCCGTGAATAGCGGTGAGAGGGGTACGAAGTTCATGACTAACAATAGAAATAAACTCATTTTTCATTTGCGCGATCGCACGGCTTTCTGTAATATCTTCAATAGTCCCTACATGTCCCATTAATTCGCCTTCTGGAGTAACCATGGGAGAGGTTTGAAGGCGACAAAATCTAATTTTTCCCTGGATGTTAATATAACGAGCTTCACTAACAAATCCTCCGTTATTAGTGACTGCGTTTTTCCAGCGATTGAGAATTTCTTCTCTTTCTTCTGGATGAAGAAAATCTACCCAACCCCTGCCCAATGCTTCGGGAAAGGTACAACCACAAATTGCCTGACAGCGAGGATTAGTGTAGGTAAATTTTCCTTCACTATCGACAAGAAAGATACCGATATGGGAACATTCGCTGAGGGAACGGAATTTCATTTCACTTTCTCGCAAGGCTGTTTCTGCTTGTTGTCGCTCCCTTAATTCTTCCTGAAGTTGTTGATATATTTCTGACTGTTGAATGGCGATAGCCATCTGATTGGCTAGTTGTTGGAGTAAGGTAATTTCCCACAGTTGCCATTCCCGACTTTGACTGCATTGGTGGGCTATTAACAAACCCCAAAGGATATCTTGCTGGATAATTGGTACTACGAGTTTAGCTCTAACTTGAATTTGTTCGAGAAATTCTACCAAACAAGGTAAAACCTCGCCATTCTCTCTATCAGTTAAGGCATAAATTCCTCCGTGAAGATAGCGCAATCTACATTCTTCTGGGAAGGTTTCTTCGGGAAAAACGATGTCAAGGATTCTCAGGCATCCCGGCGCAGTTGCTTCTGCGATCGCACTCCCGCTACCATTGTCCCAAATCCGGTATACTAAAACGCGATCCGCTTGGAGTAGTGCTTGTACTTCGTTAACTGAGGTATGGAGAATTTCTCTTAAATTCAGAGATTTGCGAATTTGTTGAGAAATTGTTGCCATCAGTCTTTCTCTTTCTACTTGTTGGCGCAAAGCTATTTCGGCTTTCTGTCGCTGGGAAAGTTGATGTTGCAGTTGATTATTTGCTTCAATTAGTTCGGCTGTTCGCTCTTTGACACGGATTTCCAGTTGGGCTTTGATTTCCATTAATTCTTCGGCTTTACGAAGTAAAATACCGACAATTGCACTTCTAAGTTCCCTGGCACTTTCAATTTCACATTTTTGCCAAGGTAAGGAAGTTAATCTTACTGTTTCTTTCCATCTTGCAAAGGATTGGTGCGGTGTTAATCCTTGGCATTCTGGTTCGGTTTCCAAATTAATTGAGTCTGGTATATCGTCACTATATTTAACTATTTCTAATATTTCGGGGCGGAACCATAAAATACAATGTTTGTGAATTTTGGAGATGGATAAAAATAGTAATCCACTACCAACTCCTTTAAATTTTTCGGCGGCTGGATAGAGTTTAGCTAGAGAGTCAGTCTCAAAAATATCTGGTTCTATTTGACTGCTAATCCAGTCAATTAAGTCTTGAATTTCTTCTAGATCTGGTGTTTTACCTAGAGTAATTAACTCTTCATCTAGATGGACAATCGCACCTTCAGCACCCACTAACTCTAAGAGACGATTTGGATCTGCTACCAAAACATCTAAGAGGTTATCTGCTTGGGATATCGCTTCCACAAATGTAGACTGAATCGATTTTAATTTGAGCTGATAATCTAGATATTGCCGATCTTCTTTGGCTCCCAATTCTAGAGCCATTGCCCGTCCTAAAAATTCGCAAACTGTTCTAATTTGATAGCTGACATATTTGGGAATTTGATGATAGCAAGCAATTATACCCCATAGTTTTTGTCCTGCAATTAATGAAACCGTCATTGTTGCCGCAACACCCATATTTTTTAGATACTGAATATAGAAAGGAGAGACGCTCCTTAAAATACTGAGACTCATATCTAAGGGTTGCTTAGTTACTGGATTAATCTGAGGAATAAGGGAGACAGGTTCATAGTTAACATCAGGGATAAATCCCAGTAAATTATTTAAAGATAATTGTTTGGCTGATTCAGAAATATCAGAAGCAGCATAGTGCCAACCCAGGAGAGAGTTTAAATTTGCTACTTTATCTTCAGCAATAATTCCTCCGGATCCGTCAGCTTCTAACCGATATATTGCTACCCGATCGAATCCAGTAATTTCTCTAATTTCTCTCACAATTACTTGACATAGTTCATCAATAGTCCGTGCTTTCTCCATTTGAGCAATCGGATTTTTGATCAGGTGATAGAAGCTAAATTGATTGCGTTCTATTTTACTATTTTTGGGCTCTAGTTCTAGTAAAATTAGCTGAGATATTCGATGAATAATCCCATTAAATAAAACTATTTTATTTTTCTTGTTGATAGATAAATTTATAGGATTAATCCTTTCTTCTTCACCTGCCAACGCATTTTTAATAATAGTATATTCTTTGAGTGTGATTAGGTCTTTAAGTTTATTTTTTAATAAAGATTCGGGATGAATTCCTAAAAAATTCCAGGTATTGCCACTCACCTGTTGGATCGTGAGTTGAGGTTGCTTTAAAACCAGGAGAATCCCGTGTGGTTGAATGGAAGTAGGTGTATAAATAGTTCGATAATTATTATTCAAAATAAATTACGCTCGATGTAACTAACAATGCTTATTAACATAAGTTGCTAGTTACAAATATTGACGGTTAGATCCCCTCTTGCCCCCTTAATAAGGGGAGAACTAGATTGAAAGTCACCCTTAATAAGGGGGATGCGAGGGGGATCGAAAAGATCTAAACCCATAACTAGCAACAATGGCTATTAGCAGTATATCCTGAAATCTTCTCTAACTCCAGATATAAACAATCCCAAACCTGTAGGGGCAGGTTGAGTAAATAACCTTTACCACCTACCAATATAGCAACCGCTACATCAGTATATAGATCGATAACATCATGAATAGAGCCAAGTAGCTTTCCTAATTAAATAGTTTGATTTCCACTGCGATAACTGTCAACTCTCCAACCTAGGGTGGACATTACCGACTAACGATCAAACGATCTTGAGATATCCCAATAGGCAATGCCCACCAAAGCCAACAACAACTTGTGAGATTAACCTTTTATATTAGATCTCATCTTTCCCAAATAGGAGATGATTTGTACCATCAATTCTGAAGCGAATAAACTTTCTTTTTCTGGCACAAAAATCACAGGAATTCTGAATAAAATATCAGTCAATTCTGTGAATAATTTTGGTTCAGATTGAGGAGGATTAGAGAAGTCAACATTAAAGATAATAATATCCGCGATCGCAAATCCTTCTTGTTTGGATATCCCATCCATTAGGATAGTCATATCTCTGGCTACCTCCACCCGCATTCCCAAGGATAGCGCTGTAACTTTAACTTGTTCAATTGCCGAGAGATTGTTGTTAACAATTAATAAAAGAGGAACAGGATCTTTAGCTTCTGGAGAGGTTGTGAGGGAAGCATTATCTAATGACTGACGGAGAGATCGCACATGAGATGCCATCAAATGTACTTGAGATGCTACTAAGGTTTCCGATTTTTGCAATAATTCTTCAATTTCTCTTGCCAGTGCCGAACCTTGCCACAAACCAAATATCCCCAAAGATCCTGCCAATTTATGAGCCGTTTGTTCAGCTTTTTGCTGTTGATATGGAGTCAATTTTCCAGGACATTTCAGTAAGTTAGCCGCCTTCTCCAAAACCTCAACTTGTTCTAAAAACTGATGTTTAAATTTCTCACCTACCCTTTTCGCCGTTTCCAAAGCACGCCACCGTCGTGAAGAATTTACTTGCTTCTTTGGTGGAGAATCTGTGTTGATAGTAGATGGTGCTTTAAGCCGATAGCCCAAACCATGGACAGTTTCAATCATATCTGAAGCACCAGCAGCCTTAAATTTTTGACGCAAACTATATATATGACTGCTGACTGTTTCCTCTCCAGGAGATTCAGCAAAATCCCACAAACGATCCAGGATCGAACTGCGACTGAAAATACGTTTGGGATTCAGTAAAAATAGTTCCAGTAAACAATACTCTTTTGGAGTTAAGTGCAATGGTTTACGATCGCAAGTAACTTCACTATTTGTCGAGTCAAAAGAGACATTTTCCCAAGTAATAACAGGAGAAGATAACCCTTTTCCCCGCCGCAGGAGTGCGCGAATCCGGGCAATTAACTCAGATAAATCAAAAGGTTTAACAAGATAATCATCAGCACCAGCTTCTAAACCTAAAACGCGATCGCTACTTGTATCCTTTGCAGTCAGCATCAGAATCGGCATCTGATATCCTTCTGCCCGAAGTTGACGGCAGAGGCTAATTCCATCCAACTTCGGCAGGATGATATCGAGTAATACCAAGTCATATTCAAAAGATTCTGCCAAATTCAACCCCATCTCGCCATCTGTTGCCAGATCGACTCCATACTGATAAGCTGCTAGGGTATCCGCCAGAGCCGACGCTGTGGGGCAGTCATCTTCTACTAATAAAATTTTCATGATCAACCCTTTCCTCACAGAATTAATCTTATACTAAGATGGTGTCGCTCTAAAATTGATCCTAGAGACAGGTAACGGGGAATGGGAAAGATTGAGGATCGGAAAATAATTTTCGCTAATTTACCATTTTTGACAAAATATAGTTTAAATGCGCAACAACCTAAAAGGTTAGTTTTAAGTTACTGATGACAACGAAAAGAGTGCTAGTTATTGACGATGAAGAAGCAGTGCAAGAAGTGATCCAAGGTTGTTTGGAAGATGTGGGGGGATGGGAAACACTTCTAGCCAGCTCCGGTAGTGAAGGATTTCGCCTCGCGATTAATCAACTGCCTGATGCAATTCTTTTGGATGTATCAATGCCGGAAATGGATGGGGTAGAAACCTTCCGGAGACTTCAGGAAAATCATATTACCAAAAGCATTCCCATCATTTTATTAACGGCTAAAGTCCAACCAGCCGATAGGATGCGCTTTGCCAAGTTAGGGATTGCTGGCGTAATTGCCAAACCTTTCAATCCCATGACGTTGGTTGATTTAGTAGCGGAAATTTTGGATTGGGAATTGAATGATGAAGAATTTTTCTAAGCTTCAAATTTTCTTTAAATCTTTATGCTAGGTTGAAAACGGCGATTCCGTTCATTGAATTACCTCGAAATTCAAAACGCAATGTAGGTGTCTGGTATCTCCACCGCGATCGTACTACAGTTTACTCCTATTTACTTCTTTTCATATCGTCAGCTCGGCTACAGCCCTCTTTTGTCAGACAATCCTCACTCCCAGGAGCCATCTTCAAATTTTCTTTAAAAATCTTCCCTAAACTCGCTAAGGCGTTAGGTGAGCTTAAAGATCTACAAGACCCGGCTTGTGCCAGCCACAAGTCTGATTCCCAGTATATTTTGGTTTGATCAAACAGGCCAATGACATGGAAGCTCTTTAATCTCTCTGGCGACTTAACTCAAGCTGCATTTCAAAATCAAACGTAGAAAAAGGTTTCTGCCTGTCTGGAGCAGATTTTATGCCCCATTCTACAAGTTCTATTTTTGAAAGCAACTTAATATTAACTCAAGTTGCTAGTCATGAACTCAAGCCTTTTCAATTCCCCTAAATTACCCAATCGCAGGGGTACTATCAATCTGGTTACTCCCTTCAATGCGGGGTGAAAGTGGATCGAATTTTAACTAGCAAATTGCGTTATTATTTTCGACTTCTATCGTTAATCAGGAGATTCAATAAATGCCATTTGGACCAGCTTCACGATTAGGTGTCAGTTTATTTGACGAAACCTCACCAGTAACTTGGAATCCGAATCTTTCATCTGAAGAAAAGGAAATCATAATTAAAGCCGTTTACAGACAAGTTTTTGGCAATGCCTACGTGATGGAAAGCGAGCGGTTGACTGTGGAAGAATCGCAATTTAAGTTAGGCCAATTAAGCGTCCGCGAGTTTGTCCGTCGGGCGGCAAAATCTGATTTATACCGCTCCCGCTTTTTGGAAAATGTCCCTCATTATCGGGCAACTGAGTTAAATTTTCGCCATCTATTAGGGCGCGCCCCTGACAGTTTTGAGGAGATGAAAGCTCACAGCGCCATCATCGATACTCAAGGATTTGAGGCAGATATTGACTCCTATTTAGATAGTGAAGAATATCAAAACACTTTTGGAGAAGATATTGTTCCTTACCTCAGAGGTTACAAGACTCAAACAGGTAAGAATATGGTGCAGTTTACCCATTTCTTCCAACTGGTGCGAGGCGCTTCTACTAGTTCCTTGAAAGCAGATTTGGCTGGCAAGAGTCCCAAACTGAATTCCTTGGCAATTCAAGCTATTCCTACTGCTGTAATTCCACCAGGTAGCACCTTCCGCGATTCATCTACTGTTTCTCGGAGTCGCTTTGGGGTACAAGCTAGCGAAGATGGAAAAGTTTATCGTATTGAAGTGACGGGTTATGGCTCAAAAATGGTTAATCGGGTATCCAAATTCCGTCGTTCTAACCAAGTTTATTTAGTGCCATTTAATCAACTCTCAGAAACTTATCAGCGCATTCACAAAGATGGTGGCGTTATTGCCAGCATTACGCCTGTGTAAATGGGAGTGGGGAGTGGGGAGCAAGCAAAGCGTAAAAAGCAGATTTTAATGAATAATGGAGGCAACTACCACTATGAATTCTACTCGCATAGAATTATGGCCTAATAGTTCAAATGAGGAAGTTCAAACGGCGATTCGAGCAGTCTATAAACAAGTTTTGGGCAATCCCCATGTGATGGATAGCGAGCGATTGGTGACTTTAGAATCACTATTGTGCGATCGCAGTATTTCCATCCGCGAATTTGTCCGAGGCGTTGGCAAATCCGAGTTTTATCGCTCTCGGTATTTCGAGAAGTGCGCTCCTTATCGCTTTGTTGAGTTAAACTTTATGCACTTTCTTGGTCGTGCCCCTATGGATCAAGAAGAGATTTCTGAGCATATTGTCCGCTGTATTACAGAAGGCTACGATGCCGAAATCGACTCCTACCTCGATAGCGATGAATACCAAAGTGCCTTTGGGGAAAATACAGTACCTTACAATCGCGCCACTAGTTTGACTGGCAAAAAGCAGGTATCTTATAACCGTATCTTTGCAGTGGATCGTGGTTTTGCTCAAGTTAGCAGCGCTGTCAAAGCTTCTCAACTTGTCTATGCAGTAGCTACTAACAGCAGCAATAAAATCCAAAAGCCCGCATCTGGTAAAAATTCAGGTGGCTATGCAGCACCCGCCAAGCAATTTGCGATTGTGGCACGGGGAGCAGCTTTTGACAGTCCCCGTCACCGTAGCAGCAACACTTACATTGTTCCAGGCGATCGCATGACTCCGCAAATTCAGCGGATTAATCGCACTGGAGCCAAGATTGTTAGTATCACTGAGATTGTTTAATCTCTAATCTTCGTCATTGTGGAGATTGAGGCTGATAGCAGTTGACAGTTGACAGTTATAGCTATGTTCATCAAACCCACGAGCCAGCAAGGCTACTTGGCTCTATTCATGATGTTATTTCTGTCAATATCGATCTGGGGGTTGCTATAACTAAGTCCGATTTCCACAATGACTGATGAAGTATTCAGGTCAAGAATGAAAGATGAAGAATAAATCCTGAAATCAAGAATGAAAATAAATCTAATTTAGACCAATTTATTTTGCCAATTTTGCCAGTTTTTTTTAGCCTCAGCAATTTTCCAATTATCATTTTTTTCAGATTAGATTAATCTTCTGATTTCAACCTTCAATCTTCAAAATTCAACCCGAAAACTTCATAGTTTATCCTTTTTTAACCCACGACTTGCTGAATAAACATGAAACTATTGCTCGGTAATAGTTTCCCATATTTTTCCCTCAGTCCAATTTATAGCTTCATTCAATCTCGCCTGGAATGTTTTCAAAAACAATTGGGTTAAAGCAATATGAAAACTGTTCCCCGTTCCCCATTAAAAGTTCCCTACTCTCAGTCAAAGACTTATTCAGAAAACCCTAAGCTATGGTTGCAACACCAACGACTAATGTTACCACCAGTAGCCCGCCAAAAGATACAGGCTTGGATTCGGAGTCGCCATCTAATTTGTTCCGGAAATTTTTTCATTTTTGAAACCTTAGATTATTCAGCAATTGAACGCTTTGAAAAATGTATTTCCAGTCTAGGAGGAACGCTAATTTCTGTTGAACCTATCAAAAAGGTTTGGATGGGCAATCACCGACAAGTAATTCTTTATCAAGCTAAAGCCAGTTTACATACACCCCATCACGATTTAAAACAATATTGGTTTAAATATGGTGCTTTTCATACAAGATTTGATTTGAGCGTGTGATGTAAAACTATCAAGAATATCCGACAATCCGAGCAGTGCTGCGAGAATCGTTGCAGGGGGTGAAAACAACTTAACGCCTTAAATCCCAATGTCTCCACTAAACCTCTTGCACAATTTATCATTATCGCCCTCACCCCCAACCCCTCTCCCTCTCTCCTTGGGAGAGGTTTATTACTTACCGCTAATCAGATCTACAATGTCTAATTACGACATTCTATCGGTGGAATAGTCAGAAAATCTTCTCTTACCCAACCATAAGCGCGACTAATTTGAAAGCCAACTTGGTACCAGAGGAAACCTTCCCCATCCCGCGCAGATTTCATCTGATTGGGATTACCCTGATTGTTGAGAATATCTACCATATCCCCTCCATAACCATAATGCTGAATGGCATAATTAATACCTGGACCTTGGCGAACATTAATTTGAGAGTCTCTCTCCCTAGATTTCAGAGTAGTAGAACAATAAGATATATCTTGGGAACTGGAATAGCCTAAACCTGCTCCATTACCTCGGTTAAAAGTATCAGGGGATGCCTTTAAGACAGAGATAATTCGATAATTTCCTGAAGTAGTCTCAGGTATGCCTTGAGGGAGCTTACTATCCTCAACTTGTTCCAGAGTGGCAATACCAGCACATAGCTGATTATTTCTACATACAGAGGTAATTTTTTTTCCAACTACAGAATTTGTCTCAAAGAAATATACAACAGAGTCTCCAGTAATTTCACCAAAATAGAAGATATAAGAATATTGTTTGCCGATGGTTAATGCTCCTTGAAATTGTGCTTGATATTCATCGGCAATAGCAGGGCTGCCAAGTAATAAAGTACTAAGTGCTGCCAAAATAGCGATGGTTTTCATAAATTTCATCCTTTTTACTTGCGAGTTCAATATTTTTTATCTGTTCAATAGATCTTTGGAGACTTTCTCTCAATCCAGGAATTGACAATAATTTTATGGTTTCCTGTAAGCTTTCATACTCTTTGTATGATATTAGCACCGCAGAATTTTGAGCAGATTCTATCTGATAGACTTTATTTTCTTCAGCAACTAATTTGACCATATTCTCAAAGTCTTTGCTGGCAGCAGCAGCAGTCAATTTTTCCATGTTACTACTTCTTTTTAGTATGGTTTACCTAAGTCCATTATAGTGTAGACAGAGAAGCATATTTTAATTTACCTTACTTGCTCAACAATTTAACCGCTCAATCAATTGGTTCAATTTGGAGACTCGCTTCTCTGATATGATTCAAGATAACAGATCGAGAGGTTGGTTGGGTTACCCTGCGGGAAGCAAGCTACTTTGGCTCAACCCAACCTACAAGATTTGCGATGGGTACGCCCACCACAGGCATCGCGCTACAAGAGTGGCGATCGCTGATATGATTCAAGATAACAGATCGAGAGGTTGGGCAGTTGGGTTACCCTGTGGGAAGCAAGCAATGTTTCCTCAACCCAACCTACAAGATTGGCTAAAATATTAAGTAAATCAGAAAACGTTAACAATGGCAGCTAAAGATAAATTTCATGCTGTGGTGAGAATTGCTTTAGAAAAGGAGCAGTGGAAAATAACCGACGATCCTCTGCGACTAGAAGTTGGAGGCACTAAGTTTGAAATAGATTTAGGTGCGGAGCAATTGTTAGGTGCCCAGCGAGGTGAAGAAAAAATTGCCGTTGAGATTAAAACGTTTCTGAGTGATTCACCACTAACAGATTACCATGCTGCATTAGGACAGTTTTTGAATTATCGGCTTGCCTTAGAAATCAGCGATTCAACTCGGATTCTTTATTTGGCAGTGCCGATAGGTGTTTATGAAGCTTTTTTCAAGCGTGAATTTGCCCAAATATCTGTAGAGAGATATCAAATTAAACAAATTATTTACGATCCAATTCGAGAGGTAATTTTACAATGGATACCCTAGAGTTTTATCGCCAGATCGTTCAGTCGTTGTTGACGGCTTATGCGGCTATCCCAATTGCGAATGGCAAGATTGATTGTTACACAGTTTTTGATCTAAACCAAGACCATTATATGGTGATGAATGTGGGATGGGATGGTCATCGGCGAGTCTATGGTTGTGTTTTACATTTGGATATTAAGGAGGGAAAAATTTGGATTGAACAGAATATGACGGAGATGAGAGTAGCTCAAGAACTTGTAGAGCGAGGGGTATCAAAAGATGATATTGTTCTCGGATTTCAAGCTCCGGAAATGCGGGAATATACGGGTTATGGAGTTGTTTAATGACTGGATCGTGCGCCCTCTCAAAACTTAATTCATATAATCCGATCGCTCGCCAGTGGGGTAGGGTGGGCAAAATTTCACTCGTTAACAAGATACTCGGAAATCATCGACTTTTGCCCACCCTACAATAGTGCTAATGCGAGGCGAAAATCAATTAAATTGATCGTAATGACCACCTATAGCAAAAATATAAACATATTTATCATCAAATTTGTAAATAATGCGATTTTTCATAAGAGGGAGGATTTTGATAGGGATTTGTCTTGAGTATTTCAATTAACTTTTCTACGTTGCTTTTAAGTCCAGAATTATTAATCTTTTTCGCATCTTTCAAAGCTCTTTTTGTTAGAGCAATTTCCCACATTACCATTCCACTCTTTCCAGAGGTGTACAATCTTCCCAGTCTGTAATGAATTCTCCCCCATTTTGATCGGCGATCTTGAGTGGTATATGGTGATTGATGACTTGTTCGATCAAGTCTTGTAAGTTATGCTTAAACTGGTCGATAGGAATCGAATTCATAGGTTTTTCCTCGTATTTGGACAGAGAAGCAGATTTTAATTTACCTTACTCGATCAACAATTTTAACCGCTCAATCAATTGCTTCAATTTCGAGGGTCGCTTCTCTGATATGATTCAAGATAAGCTGTTCCACATTTAGTTTGCAATAACAGCATTTCCTTTGGCGGGCTATACCATAGCGTTATGTTATTCTCCATAATGGGTCTTGGTACGGTGAATATAGATCAGATTCTGTTCGTCATCAATCGTGTAAACAATTCTGTCTTGATAACTCAAACGAACGGAATAAAAACCAGCGAGATCGCCGAGCAATTTTTACCAGCATAAGGATTGACGCTAATGGTATCCTGAATAATTGTTTTAAGTTTCTGCTTGAATTTAGGAGTCAGTTTGGCAATATCTTTTTTAGCTTCCTTAGTAAAGCGGACTTCGTAAGGCATTAATCGATATCTCCTAACACCTCTTCTAGAGAATATGTTTCATTGTTTTTTATCTGTTGAAGAGATTTTTGCAGACTTTCTCTAAATCCCGGAATTGACAATAATTTTATGGTTTCCTGTAAGCTTTCATACTCTTTGTATGATATTAGCACCGCAGAATTTTGAGCAGATTCTATCTGATAGACTTTATTTTCTTCAGCAACTAATTTGACCATATTCTCAAAGTCTTTCCTAGCAGCAGCAGCAGTCAATTTTTCCATGTTACTACTTCTTTTTAGTATGGTTTACCTAGATCCATTATAGTTGGGAAGTTAGGCTACCCTGCGGGAAGCAAGCTATGTTTCCTCAACCCAACCTACAAAATTAGCGATCGCGCTCGAACATCTCTTGCGGATTATCCCGTTGTTGCGTCGCGAATTGTGCCATTTTCTGCCAGAATTGGTCAGTTTCTGCCCGTTGAATCACTTTGTTGAACCGGACTCTAGCTTTGTAATGTCATCTATTCGGGCTTTTAAAAACACTATTGCCTTTTGGTGATTCTGATATTGAGCAGACTTTTCGTCTTTGTAATCCTTCTGTAGTTTCTCCCTGTGGTTGATCGCTTCTGTCAAACACTCCAAGGCTAACTTCACATTCATTTGCTTGAGTGCTCTCTTGGCTTCTTCCTCCTTGTCGTGCGCGGATGCTGAGCCTGTTCCTGATTGTGTCCTCGTTCCATCTTGCGGTCGCTTGTACAGCCATTTGGACAAATCCGTCGGTATGATCTTCTGGAAAGCCTTAAGTGTCGTGTTTTTCTCGCACCTTCGCTCTCGCTGCTTTTGCTTGGCATCTTCTGACAGGTGTGCACCTTTTCCAGGCTTCACCACCGAGAAACCATTTCCATGTGTCGCCGCTTTCTTTGGTTTGGGCTTCTTACCCCCACCCTTGCTATCCGTAGATGCTGCTGGTGCGCTGCTCGCATCTGATTCCTCTGACTCCCCATCTGGTGGCGCTTCCGCGCATCCTGTG
>DOIX01000344.1:1407-1530 GCA_003511885.1 Cyanobacteria bacterium UBA11153 | reverse complement strand
CCTGTGGCATTCGGTCGTACCTCATCCCACGACTCGCTATCCGTAAATGCTGCTGGCGCGCTCCTCGAATCTGGTTGCGCTTCCTCTGGCTCCCCATCTCGTGGCGCTTCCGCGCATCCTGTG
>DOIX01000344.1:0-1164 GCA_003511885.1 Cyanobacteria bacterium UBA11153 | reverse complement strand
CCTGTGGCATTCGGTCGTACCTCTTCTGAGCTGCTTTTGCTTTTTCTGCTTTTGCGCTTTTTTTTACGGCTAGGCTGGGCTTTCTCGCTCCCTGATTCCGTAGCCTGTGGCGCGGGCGGCTGTTCGGGCGGCTGTCGTTCCTCTCTTGTCCCAGGCAAATAAATACTCCAATCCCAATTTCCTCCTAAGAAGGTAGGAATCAAATCCCAAAAACCTGCTTGTATCAGGACATCATCTGCGGGCGCACGGTATACCATCCCACCTCTCTGCTGCACCACATGGGTCAACTCATGGGCAATCAACTCCTGCCCCCCACGACTCCCCGGCTGATATGCCCCCTCCCGAAAGAACACATCTTGCCCCGTCGTAAACGCCTTCGCCTGAATCGATTGATTCAACTCATCCGCCTGTCCATCCGTATGCACCCTCACCCCACTAAAATCTGCCCCCATCGCTTGCCCCATTGACTGTTGCAAACCTTCCTCTAAAGGCTGTCCCCCACCTCTGGCACTATTAATCGCTGATTCCAAATCCGTTGTTGTTTCCCCTCTGGCGTTGGCTTCCTCCTCCTTTTGGATGAACTTCCCTTGGATTTCTTCCTCTAATGGTTCCTCCATCCTTTGCAGTGCAGAAATCTCTGGTTTCGCCTGGACTTCCTCTGTTTCCTCTTCTGCTTCCCGCTGTACCGATTGCCCTTGTGTAGACTGGGCTGTTGCAGGTGCATTAATCTGTTCCACCACCCGTGCCGCTACTGCATCCGCTTCCTGCTCGTATTTATCCCCTGGTTCCCCTATCGTCAATTTCGTTTGAATTGGTGGGGCTGGGGGAGGCGCAAATACTGGAATATTCACCCCTTTGTAACCAAAAGCTGCTGCCTTCTCTATGACTTCTGGTGTTGGCGGTTGTTTCTCTTCTCCTGATGATTTTTGCACTGGAGTAGCAAAGGGACGAGTGCGAAATATATCTGCTGTTGTTGGTAACTCAGTGCTTCTGAGTTTTTTGCCGTTGCTCAAGCCACGAGTTTGTAACATATTCGGATTGGGCTTTGGCGTAAAGGCTGAGGCGCTGATATCTTTTCTGCTAATATGCTTTCGGCTTCCCATGATGGTTTTACCTCCATGGTATTTTCTCTAGAGTTATGTTATACAGCGGTTCCCGCTGTTA
>DOIX01000410.1:19124-19579 GCA_003511885.1 Cyanobacteria bacterium UBA11153 | reverse complement strand
AAGGCTTCCGCTTCTCTTCATGATGTTATTGATGCCTTAACCGATGTGGCGGTTGCTATAATATAGTCTCGCTCTGTAGTCTTGTTTTCTGGTGTTTGGTCTTCTCGACTAACCTATCATTCCCAGTCACTCGCTTCAATATAGATATGTCCAAATCAATGTTCTGGTACAACGGTCAAATAATCAAAGAAAATACAATCAATTTATTAATTGATGAACCAGGATTAATCTACGGGGCAACAGTATTTACCACCCTGCGGATTTATCACCAATCCTTAAACCATCCTCTCACTAATTGGGATGCCCATTGTGCCCGATTATTAAATAGTTTGCAAACCTTTGAATGGGAATTACCAGACTGGAATCGCATCCGCCAAGGTGCAGAAGAATTATTATTACATTTTCCCGTATTGAGAATAGTAATTTTTCCCGATGGGCGAGAATGGATTACCGGG
>DOIX01000410.1:18388-18932 GCA_003511885.1 Cyanobacteria bacterium UBA11153 | reverse complement strand
ATGGGCGAGAATGGATTACCGGGGGCTATTTACCATCAGATTTAAGTCAACGTCAGGAAGAGGGAATAACAGCATGGCTAGCCGAAACTCCAGAATGTCGCCGCCCCTTACCCACCTATAAAACAGGAAATTACCTAGGCGGATGGTTAGCACTGCAAAAAGCCCAAAAACTTGGCGCAAAAGAAGCCATCTTAATTAACGATAAGGGAAATTGGCTGGAAACCAGTACCGGAAATCTCTGGGGATGGAAAAATGGATCGTGGTACACCCCACCAATAGATGGAGGAATTTTACCAGGAGTAGCGCGATCGCAAATTATCAACTGGTTAGCCCAAAATGGTTCCCCAGTGCGGGAAGTAGCCTGGGATTGGCAGTTTGTCAAAGACTTAAATGCAATCGCCTACACCAACTGCGTCATCCAATTTATCCCCATCCACACCATCCTCACCCAACACGAAACTTTATTTTATCCCTCCAACCACCAGAGTTTCGCACAATTGGGAAGTCTATTCTGAAGAATGGGGAATGGGGAATTGCTAATTTC
>DOIX01000410.1:0-18135 GCA_003511885.1 Cyanobacteria bacterium UBA11153 | reverse complement strand
TAGCCCCTAGCCCCTAGCCCCACCCCTTCCCTACAATTCATGAAAGAGGTTAACATTAGTTAATATAAGCAAACCCATCGCACAGGATCGCGTCCTAACCCAGGAGAACGTCATAGTGAATAATAATAAAAAATGGAGAAACGCTGGGCTGTATGCCCTGCTAGCCATAGTAGTAGTAGCCTTAGCAACAGCCTTTTTAGAGAAACCGTCCCCCAGCCTGCAAACCTGGAGATACGACCAGTTCATGGATAAAGTGAAAACTGGTAAAGTAGAGACAGTCAAACTGAGAGGCGATCGCTCTCAAGCGCGAGTCTTGGATAAAGACGGAACCCAATTCATCGTCAATTTACCCAACGATCCTCAGCTCATCAACATTCTCAGCCAAAATAAAGTAGACATTCAAATCGAACGCCCAGCGGATGAAGGGATGTGGTTCAAAGCCTTAAGCAGTCTGTTTTTCCCGGTATTGCTGTTAGTGGGGTTGTTTTTCTTGCTCCGTCGTGCCCAAAATGGCCCTGGTTCCCAGGCGATGAACTTTGGTAAATCGAAAGCTAGAGTCCAAATGGAGCCTCAAACTCAGGTTACTTTTGGTGATGTTGCTGGTATCGATCAAGCGAAGTTAGAGTTAAATGAAGTTGTTGACTTCCTAAAAAATGCCGATCGCTTTACGGCNNATTGAAGTATTGCCTCCTAGCGACGATGCTTTCTGGCTGAGAGCGTTAAGCAGCTTGTTCTTCCCCATCCTGCTTTTAGTGGGATTGTTCTTCTTGCTGCGCCGCGCCCAAAATGGCCCCGGTTCTCAGGCAATGAACTTTGGCAAGTCGAAAGCCAGAGTGCAAATGGAACCCCAAACTCAAGTAACCTTTGGGGATGTTGCCGGTATTGACCAAGCCAAGCTGGAACTTAACGAAGTTGTTGACTTCCTCAAAAACGCGGATCGCTTTACCGCCGTTGGTGCGAAAATTCCCAAAGGCGTGTTGCTAGTTGGCCCTCCAGGAACGGGTAAAACTTTGCTCGCGCGCGCCGTCGCTGGGGAAGCTGGCGTACCTTTCTTCAGTATCTCTGGTAGCGAATTTGTCGAGATGTTCGTAGGTGTGGGTGCTTCCCGCGTCCGCGATTTGTTTGAACAAGCCAAAAGTAATGCCCCTTGTATTGTATTTATCGATGAAATTGATGCGGTAGGTCGTCAACGGGGTGCTGGTTTAGGTGGCGGTAATGATGAAAGAGAACAAACTCTCAATCAGTTACTTACCGAAATGGATGGTTTTGAAGGCAATACTGGTATCATTATTATTGCTGCGACAAACCGTCCCGATGTTTTAGATGCTGCCTTACTTCGTCCCGGACGTTTTGACCGTCAAGTAGTAGTGGATCGTCCTGATTATGCCGGACGTTTGGAAATTCTCAACGTTCATGCCCGTGGCAAGACATTATCCAAAGATGTAGATTTAGAAAAAATCGCCCGCCGCACGCCCGGTTTTACTGGTGCCGATTTATCTAATCTATTAAACGAAGCCGCAATTTTAGCCGCACGCCGCAACCTCACCGAAATCTCCATGGATGAGGTAAATGATGCCATCGATCGCGTTTTGGCAGGCCCAGAGAAGAAAGACCGGGTAATGAGCGAAAAACGCAAGACTTTAGTAGCTTATCACGAAGCAGGTCACGCCTTAGTCGGTGCTTTAATGCCAGATTACGACCCCGTACAGAAAATTAGCATTATTCCTCGCGGTCGTGCTGGCGGTTTAACCTGGTTTACTCCTAGCGAAGAAAGGATGGATTCCGGTTTATATTCCCGCTCTTATCTGCAAAATCAAATGGCGGTAGCATTAGGTGGTCGAATTGCCGAAGAAATTATCTTTGGTGAAGAAGAAGTGACTACAGGTGCTTCCAACGATTTACAACAAGTAGCCCGCGTAGCCAGACAAATGGTTACTCGTTATGGTATGAGCGATCGTTTAGGACCTGTGGCATTGGGTCGGCAAAATGGTAATATGTTCTTAGGTCGGGAAATTGCCTCAGACCGAGATTTCTCTAATGCTACAGCCGCCGCAATTGATGAAGAAGTCCATCAGTTTGTCGATCAAGCTTACAAACGAGCAAAAGAAGTATTAGTTAGCAACAAACCAATACTTGACAAATTAGCCGCTATGCTCATTGAGAAAGAAACTGTCGATGCAGAAGAATTGCAAGAGTTATTAGCCAACAGTGATGTGAGGATGGCTGCGATCGTGTAGGATCGCGATCGAGATTCAAAAACCCAGTTTCTTCAAGAAACTGGGTTTTTTTAACGCAAAGGGTAGCGCAAAGGGTAGCAAAGAATTCAGGACTTATGCAAAACCCTGCAGATGGCTACAGCACGGTTCCCCGGATGGCTTCTGCGTCAATACCTTTGGTCAGATAAATCCGGAGGAGATGACCGACAATTTTCAGTTGTAAAGGTAATTTGCGCAATGTTTTCAACCACTTGGGTTGGTTTTGGCGCTCGATTTTCGACATTTCCAAGTTCAAATCGGAACAACGACGCAAGCGCGGGAAAAACTCTGGATGTTCGGTGTTAAGCACAGATGGGAAAGCACGGAGGGAAGTTTCATTGGTTTTGCGAATGACTTCAGCATCAAACTCCGTGGGATCCAATCCTAACACCTTGTAAAAGCCAGTCCGTTCGTGAACGGTTAGGGTATGAGTGGCAAAGACAGTTAAGAGGAAAAAGCGACTCCATAGCTTAGATTGCCAGGTTTGCCAGAGTTTGGGTTGCGATCGCAATAATGCCTTAAAGATATCCCCGTGTCGGTTTTCATCCTGACACCAGCTTTCAAACATGCGGAATAAGGGATAAAACTGATTTTCCGGATGTTTTTCCAGATGGCGATAAATAATAATATAGCGCCAATAGCCAATCTTCTCTGAGAGATAGACAGTGTAGAGTACCCACTCAATCGGGAAAAAGGTATAAACCCGATTCTTGGTCAGGAAAGCCAAATCCATGGTACAGCCAAAATCCCCCATCGCCTTGTTGAGGAATCCCGCATGACGGGCTTCATCTCTTGCCATCAGACTAAACATCTCCGCCAGCTTAGGATTGCGATCCTTGAGTTTGCGAGATAATTCCTTAAATAGTAGAAAGCCGGAAAACTCAGATACACAGGATCTCTCCAGGTAATCGATAAATGCTTGTCGTCCTTCTCCGGTAATGTGGTCCCAAGACTGATTAAACTCCTCATCCCGGACAAAGTGGTGGCGGTTGTAATCCGCCCGCATTTCCTCCAGCATCGCCTCAAACTCAGTATTCTGGGTAGACAAATCGAGGGAAGCCGCCGTTTCAAAGTCTGTGGTGTAAAACCGGGGGGTGAGGATGTTTTCCTCGATCGCCTTTGTCTTGGCTGGGGATAGGTTTGTGGGCTTGGGAGGAGAACTAACCATAGTGTTTAATTGCGAGTTATAGCTCAATAGCTTTTAAGTTATAGTATTTGTCGCCTTTTGACCATACCCTTTCATAAAAAAAAGATTAAGAGATCTATCGCGACCGAAGACTTTGTTAAGTTATGAAAAGTTTTGCGCCCAAAATCGCTGTCTGGCTATAAAGTGTTTTACGAGTCTTCCGGTTGACTGAAGTGTCCCTGCGCGATCGGCTTCGCTCCTGCTTCCTCAAGTCGCAACCTCCTGAGAGGGGTTTGCAACTTGAGGAAGCAGAGCCAAAATTCATGCTCAGTGTCATCTGAGGATGAGTCGTACTCCAGGCTTGTGGCAAGGCGCGACAGGCAACCATTTCTTAGCAATGAGGTAATATATGAGCCACGATTTAGCTAGCTGTCTGCGAGAAGGTACGAAACATTCTCACACCGCCGCCGAAAACACCGCCTATATGAAGTGTTTCCTCAAAGGGATTGTAGAAAGAGAGCCATTTCGCAAGCTCCTGGCAAATCTGTATTTTGTCTACAGTACCCTGGAAGAAGGGCTAGAGCAAAATCAGAATCATCCTGCGATTGCGCCGATATATTTTCCAGAGCTAAATCGGAAAGCGAATCTGGAAAGAGATTTGGAATTTTATTATGGCGATAACTGGCGCGCCGAGATTGCTCCTCTACCCGCAGGTGAAGTTTATGTTAATCGCCTTCAGGAAATTGCTAATACTAATCCAGTCCTACTTATTGCTCATGCCTACACTCGTTATCTGGGGGATTTGTCTGGGGGGCAAGCGTTAAAAAATATTATCCGATCCGCTTTAAAATTATCGCCAGATGCAGGTACTGCCTTCTATGAATTTGAACAAATTCCCTCTGTAGAAGCGAAACGGGGATTTAAGGAGAAGTATCGAGATGCGTTGAATTCTTTACCTATTGATGAGGAAACTATTCAACAGATTGTCGAGGAGGCTAACTATGCCTTTCAACTGAATCGAGATGTGGTACATGAGTTAGAAGATGATGTTAAAGCCGCGATTGGGGAGCATGTATTTGATTTACTAACTCGTCAGGATATTCCCGGTGCAACGGAACGTCCACCTCATGGTAAGGAACAGGAACCTGCTCTACAATACAGCATTTAGAAGGTTAGCTTGAATTACTTTGAAGTTACCCTGTTTTAGGGGTATTGAGGGAAATCTAATTTTTCCCATTATTTAACTAATACCAATTGGTCTTTTCAATGATACATTTGTCACCCTCTCAACCCCCCTTATTAAAGCGGGAGCAAGAGAGAATATGTGTCAAACATAAACCCAATTGGTATAACAGGACTTACGCAAACCCTCCATCTGTAGGTTGCGTTATGGGAAAGGTAACGCACCATTACCAGTTGATTGCTAGCGTCACTGCCTAAGTCCTGACCAAATTACATTAGGAACTCTATTCAGATAATCACGAGGAGAAAAATCGCTTATGACATTGGCGCTACCTACTGTTCAATTTGACTCAAACTTACTCCGCAAATACGACCAACCTCTACCACGTTACACGAGTTATCCACCTGCAACAGAGTTAAAGCCAGAATTTGAGGAAGTGGATTTCCGGGCAGCGATTGCTGTGGGGAATTATAAACAAACTCCACTATCTCTCTACTGCCATATTCCTTTTTGTGATGCTCCCTGTTATTTCTGCGGTTGCAATACGGTGATTACTCAAAGAAAGGAAGTTGCAGAACCTTATCTAGATTATACAGAACGTCATATTCGCCAGATGGCTGAGTTGATCGATAAAAAGCGTCCAGTTAATCAAATGCACTGGGGTGGGGGGACTCCCAATTATCTATCTATCGAGCAAATTGAACGGTTATGGAAAACTATTAATCGGCATTTCAATTTTGAACCCGATGCCGAAGTTTCTATTGAGGTAAATCCGCGCTCCTTAACCAGAGAATATCTGATGTTTTTGAGAGGATTGGGTTTTAACCGAATTAGTTTTGGTATTCAAGATTTTAATCTCCAAGTCCAAGAGGCAGTGAATCGGATTCAACCCGAAGCCATGTTGTTTGAGACAATGGATTGGATTCGAGAAGCGGGGTTTGAAAGTGTCAATGTTGACTTGATTTATGGTTTGCCTTTTCAAACCCTGGAGACGTTCCGCGACACGATTAAGAAAACTATTAAACTGGATCCAGAACGAATTGCGGTCTTCAATTTTGCTTATGTGCCCTGGTTAAAACCAATCCAAAAACGGATTCCGCAAGAGGCATTACCCCAAGGGCCAGAAAAACTCGATATTCTGCAAATGACGATCGAAGATCTCTGTCTGAATGGCTATCAGTTTATTGGGATGGATCATTTCGCCAAACCGAATGATGAACTTGCGATTGCGCAACGGGAAGGACAACTCCATCGTAATTTCCAAGGGTACACCACTAAGCCGGAATCGGATTTGATTGGTTTTGGGATTACTTCTATTAGTATGCTCCATGATGTTTATGTCCAAAATCACAAGCGTTTAAAGACTTTTTATCAAGCTATTGATGAGGGTTCTTTACCAATTGAACGAGGGGTAAGTTTGAGTCAAGAGGACATCGTTCGTCGCACAGTAATTATGGAATTAATGTGTCAGTTTGAACTTGACAAAGACGAATTTGAAGAAAAATATCATCTTAGCTTCGATCGCGATTTTGATGAGTATTTTGCTTGGGAACGTCGGGAATTGAAGAAGCTGGAAGCAGATGGGTTAATTCGCCTCTCCCCTAATCATATTGAAGTGACACCTGCGGGAAGATTATTAATCCGCAATATTGCGTCTGTCTTCGATACTTATCTCAGGGAGAAGATTATGGCTAATTTCTCCAAATCGATTTAATCGGCTAGTGGGAAATCAGATTTATCGCTCGTTTGTAGTAGGCACTTTAGTGCTTCATTACCATCCATATCAGGGACTAAAGTGCTTACTACAAACAACTGATCCAAAACGATATGACATTCAGACAAAAAATAATATAGCAACATATAGCAACCGCCAGGGCGGTTAAGACGTTCTCAATTCCTGAAACCATTGATTTTAATACTTTCTTCCCTAGCCCCCAGCCCCTAGCCCCTAGTCCCTCACTATATCTCATCAATTGTAGCATTTTGTTACATGGCATAGCCACTCAATCAAAACAGGAGGAACATCAACAATGCGTATCCTAATGATTCAACCCAACTATCACTCTGGAGGAGCAGAAATTGCCGGAAATTGGCCTCCCAGTTGGGTTCCATACATCGGTGGCGCTCTCAAAACAGCAGGCTTCACTGAGGTGCGCTTTGTTGATGCGATGTCTAACTATATTGAAGATGCTGAATTAACAGTAATTATCCGCGATTATCAGCCAGATGTAGTCCTGGCAACAGCAATTACTCCGATGATTTATAAGTCTCAGAGTACTCTGAAGTTGGTGAAGGAAGTCTGTCCTAATGCTATTACGATTATGGGCGGAGTTCATCCTACTTATATGTATCGGGATGTTTTAAGTGAAGCTCCCTGGGTTGATTATATTATTCGCGGTGAAGGGGAAGAAATTACCGTTAATTTGCTTCGGGCAATTGCGGCTAGCACAGATAAACGAGATCGTCGAGAAATTTTGGGGATTGCTTTTATTGAAGATGGAAAAATTGTTGCCACTCCTGCCCATCCTCCCATTAAAGATTTAAACACGCTCAATCCAGATTGGAGCTTACTTGATTGGACTAAATATATTTACACTCCTCTGAATACAAGAGTGGCTGTCCCCAATTATTCGCGAGGTTGTCCCTTCCGCTGTCGGTTTTGTTCCCAATGGAAATTCTGGCGCAAGTATCGTTCTCGCACGCCTAAACAATTCGTGGATGAAATTGAATTACTGGTGCAGGAATATAAGGTAGGATTTTTTATCCTAGCTGATGAAGAACCAACGATTAATAAATCCCGGTTTGTTGCCTTATGTCGCGAATTAATTGACCGAAATCTGGACGTACACTGGGGTATTAATACGCGAGTTACTGATATTTTACGAGATGAAAAAGAATTACCACTGTACCGAAAAGCGGGATTAGTTCACGTTTCATTAGGTACAGAGGCAGCAGCTCAATTAAATCTGAATTTGTTCCGGAAAGAAACTACTATTGCCGATAATAAACGAGCCGTGCAACTCCTGCGCCAAAATGGGATTCTTGCCGAAGTTCAATTTATCATGGGATTGCCAACAGAAACTCCAGAAACCATCGAGGAAACCTATCGGATGGCGCGGGATTGGCAAGCGGATATGACAAACTGGAATATGTATACGCCTTGGCCTTTTTCCGAACTTTTCCAAGATTTAGCCGATAAAGTGGAAATTCGCGATTATTCTCACTATAACTTCGTCACGCCTATCATTAAACCAGATCAGATGACGCGGGAAGAAGTCCTCAAAGGCGTATTGCGTAATTATGCCCGTTTCTATTCCTGGAAATTTCTTGAATATTGGTTTGAAAAAGATCCCTTCAAGCGCCGCTATTTACTAGGATGTCTGTGGGCATTTGTCAAGACAACTCTGAATAAACGTTTCTACAACCTGAAGCGGGTGAAGCAAAAAGGGTTGCAGATGGAAATCGAGTTTGGCTTTGATGAATCCAGAATTTTAAGTCAGGAACAAATGGCTGCCCTGAAACAACAACGTTCCGCAGATGTGGACTTTGTGGGGACTATTTCTGCCTGTGGAGGACCAAACGACTTGCCAGATATTGATACTTATTTTTCGGGACAGTTTAGCTTACCGATCCCAAAACATTATGATACGATTCAGGTAGCTTTGGTTGAAGACGATCAAGAAACTCGGATTAATTTACGGGCAAATCTTCGGGCACAAAATGGGATTGAAGTAGCTAGCGAAGCCACCAATGGCGAAACAGGATTAGTCCTATTGGAATCTATTGATGTAGATGTGGCTGTTGTCGATAGTACTTTGCCCGATATGGATTTAGCAAAGTTTATTCGTAGTGCCCGGAAACTTCAGGCAAATTCTTATGTAATCCCGTCCAAAATTTTAGTTTTGGTATCTCCGGATTCTGAATCCGTTTCCTCGGCAATTGCTGCTGGCGCGGATGGGATTTCCTTAAAGGATATTCCCATTGAACAATTGGCAAATGCGGTACGGATAATTCATCAAAAAGGGAAATATCAAGATCCCGCGCTGGGCGAAGCAATTTCTGAAGAAGTTGCCATATAGTGTAAGGTAAACTACCTACTTTGAGCATAATAACAAATGTGTCATTGAAAAGATCAATTGGTATAAGGGGAGTCAGAAATTGGTATTAATTGTATAGCGAGGGACTAGGGGCTAGGGGCTAGGAAATAAAGCTGTAAAATCAGGGGTTTGAGGAATTGAGAATGTCTTAACCGCCCTGGCGGTTGCTATAACATCTTCCATACCGTTGAAAACCTGACAGAGAATAAATTCTCACCTCTAACAGCTTAAGTCGGTTGAAAATGACAACTTGCAGGAGTAGCGATAACCCGGCAGTGGTTCAAACCACTGCCTAATAGCTTAAGTCAGTTAAAACTGACTAGAATAACAGAATTTCAGTCCATTTTAATGGACTTGAGCTATAAGCCGTAGAATTAATTCTACGGCGGGTTTTCTAGCTTACTGACAATGGGGCAAGTTATTAGTAAAATCGCTCATAATCATCATGACTGCTAATCCAAAACCAAGTAACTGTATCCCCCTCAAGAATACCAATTGCTCGATAATCTAAGATTGTTCGAGAGGTTAATTCTGTATAAATTTTGTTAAAATATTGCTAACACCCAACACCCTGATTGAGAAAAAGGAATCTGAAAGCGATTCTCCTCCCACCCACTCCTACCCATCAAGACAGAAATAACCCATGTCTTACAGCGATTTTACCCTGGATGAATTAAAAACCCAATTCAACCTAACCCTTCAGGAAAGAGTTGAATTATTTCAGTCAATCGCACCCATTTCTCCCAGTGCGCTTTTGACAGAAACTCTGGCGGAGAATCTCCAGCTTGCCTTAGAAATAGATACTGAAAAAGCTAGATCGGAATTGATTGTTGCGCCAATACTCGTTGAACTACGCAAGCATTTTAACCGTGAAATTAGCCTATTTTCTGGTACGGAATTCAATATCGATAAAACTAAGGGATTAAGCGGTAGATGCGATTTCATCATCAGTCATTCTTCCGAACAATTAATGGTGACTGCGCCAGTAGCAACTATAGTAGAAGCTAAAAATGATAACATCAAATCTGGCATCCCGCAGTGTATTGCCGAAATGTTAGCAGCTCAACTATTTAATCAACAAAAAAATAACAATATCCCCTGTATTTATGGCATAATCACTACAGGTAGTATCTGGAAATTTCTCAAATTAGTTGAAGATAAAGTTTATCTAGAATCAAAAGAACACTTTATTAATAATCTCGAATTAATTCTCGGTATCCTATCCCACATTATTGACACTACTCGCCCAAATCCTTAGCGCCGCCAGACTTGATTTTTGACTTAATTCTCTGTTACTTTCTCAATAGAGTTAAATAAGTTTATTTCAACTGTAACCAGGATCGATAAAATTACTATTAACCCAAGTTGCTAGTTATGAGTTTAGATCGGGAGATCCCGTGAGGGAAGAAATGCAGGTTGTATTCTTGCTCCCCCCCTTTCACAAGGGGGGCTGGGGGGGGGTGAAAACTTTAGCAAAAACAAGTATCTTTGCCTTCATTGGGATGCTCCCGTTTAGATCTTGTCGATCCCCCTAAATCCCCCTTAAAAAGGGGGACTTTCAAGGAAAGTTCCCTTTTTTAAGGGGGGATAGGGGGGATCTAACCGCCAATATTTGTAACTAGCAACTTCCATTATTACTTAGCTTTCGTTTGCGATTTAGCTTGTTCCAAAGTAATTTCCTTAAGTGCTTGATAGGAATTGGCATTGGATGCACCTTCTATCGCTTTCACTGCCAAATCTTGAACTTGTTTCAGCGCACCATCTAGTTGTTTCGAGAGGCTTTGAATCCGGGCTTCTTGATTTTGAATTGTTTGTTCCAAGGATTGAATTTGCTGTTCGTAGAAACGTTTTTGTCCTTCAATTTCTAGCTTCTGCATATCAGCCTTAACTTTGACTTGAGAATAGGCAATATGTTTGCCTAAATCTTCAGCTTTCTTAACTTCTGCTTCCTTCTTCTTCTCGAAGGCTTCTACTTCGGCTTTCAATTCCTCGAATTTCTTTTCCCTTTCTGCGATCGCTTTTTCTTTTTCCGTCCATTGTTTCTCTTGTTCCTGATAGATTTCTTCTAATTCTTTGTAGAGATTGTTTTTGTTTTGTTCGTAAGCATCTCCATCTAAATTTCGTCGCAATTCTAAATCGTACTTGTATTCCTCTGCATCGCGTTTAATTGTTTTATTGTGTTCGTCATTCCGCTCTTTCAGTGTCCGTTGATATTCCTCTTGCTCTTTTTGCCAAGCTTGCCGTAAATCCTGAATTTCTTGTTCTAAAGTTTCCCGTCGTTGATTTTGTTCTTCTCCAAAGCCTTTGGAGCTGTCTTCATAGGATTGGACCAAATTATCCAGAGTATCTTCATCAACTTCTGCTAAATTGTGTAGTTGTTCGAGTTGTTGTACTTCTTCACCAACTTTCTCCCGCAATTCTTGCAACTGAGCGGCTTCTAATGTCAGTTTTTCTGATAAATCGCTGATGGCGCTACCAAATCCTAATTGTAATTTAACTAGGTTTTCGATGGTATCGATCATTTTGTCTTGGATTACAGGTGTTACGTTCATTGTTTTTACTGGTTGTTGATGGTTATTTTCGACGACTGCGGGAGTTACTGAAGTTACAGAAGGAGCAGCTTTGGCTTCTTTCTGGATTTGTTTGAGTTGAGATTCTAGGGTTTTTCTTTCTTTGGCTAATTCTTCATAAGCTTCGAGAATCTCGGCTTTGGTATTTTTAGGGGTGGGTTTTTTGGTCATAGTTTTGTCTCTCGTTGTGAGATTGGAGAAGTTTTTTTAACGCAGAGGTACGCAGAGGGTTTTGGCTGTGGGTTATAGGTTTGAGAATCTGTAACTTCAGGTTAAATGTGAGAAGCGATAAGTAACAACCAATTAAAATAACGCTACATATTGATCCCCCCAGCCATCAGAGCGACTGTAGCAGGCATTTATAAAATTGGTATAACAACCAATAACCAAGACAATTTATTTGGTTTTTTCGGAGGTATCGAAGGCTCTCATGGCTAGGGATTGAGATTGTTTCAGGGTTTCTTGGAGTTGGGCGTAGAGTTGGGCTATTTGTTCGGCTTGTTTGTTGATGTTGGCTTCGAGGGATTGGATTTTGAATTCGTAACTTTGTTTGGTGGATTCCCATTCTTTTTCTAACAAGTCTGCTTTGATTTTACCGTCTCGTTCGACATCTTTAATTGCGTCTTCTTTGGCTTTTTTGACGGCTGCTTCTAATTCGGTGGGGAAGCCTTCTACTTTTTGTTGGTATTCTTCAAATAAGGGTTGATTGTCTTGGAGGATTTTTTCTCTTTCTGCCCATTGTTTTGATTTTTCTTGATTCTTTTCTCTCAATTCTCGTTCTTGGTTGCGTTTGATTTGTTCGTATTCGTCTGTTTCAATTTTTCTCTGCCTTTCTAGTTCGTATTGGAAGTCGGCTTCTTGTCGTTCTCTTTCTTTAATTAGGAGGTCGTTTCGTTCTTGGGATTTAATCTCGAATTCGGCTTGTTCTTTTGTCCATATTTTCCGCTTTTCTGTTCGATCTTTTTCAATGGTTTCTCGTTGTTCTGCTGTTTTTTGTTCTAAATCTTTGAGTCTTTCCTGATGTTCTTGAGTGCGAATGTGGAGTGCGTCGGCAACTACCCGAATTTGCTGAAGTTTTTGCAGTTGCTGGGTTTCAACTGCGATCGCAATTTTTAGTTCGTCTAGTTTTGATGTCTCTTGGGTTAGTTTTTCTGATAATCCGTTGACGATGTTACCAAATTCTAGTTGTAAGTCTGCTAATCCTTTAACGATGCTGTCTACTGTATAGGTGGAGGCTACTTCCAGAATTTCTTTATTCTTGGCTTTTTCGGCTTCTTCTTCCTTTGTCGCTATTTTGGAGTCGATTTTTTTGCGATCGCCAATTATTTGCTCGAATGCTTTGAATATTTGTTCTTTGCTGTCTTTGGTGGCAACCATGATTTTCTCCTTGTTAATCCTGAAATGGCTGGAGTCGTGCTGGAAGGCTAGCGCGATAGCACTTCCGTACTTAACTCTGAACTTCTAGCACTAGAGTACATTTGTACTATATAATAGCCCAACCAACAGGCGCTCGTCAAGGGGGTAGTGGAAAATTCTGCTACTGGGCTGGAAAGAGTACATTGGATTAGACTGGAAACTTGTCCTAGACAGGCAATCCGCCTTTTCAGGAAGATGGGATAGACGCGATATATAGCAGTTGACAGTTGATAGTTGATAGTTGACAGTTATTTGATGAAGATCAAACCCCATATCTCGCAAGGCTTTAAGGCTCTATTGATGATGTCCTAACTGTCGCCCCCGATGTGGCGGTTGCTATAGCAACCACTAGGGCGATTAAGACATTCTCAATTGCTCAAACCATTGATTTGACAGCTTTCGGCTTGATCCCCTAGTCCCTAGTCCCTAACCCCTAACCCCTAGCCCCCATGAACAACGTTGATTTAGCCTTCACATCAGCACTCCAACAAGCACGACTGATTCAAAGTAAAGAGGTTTCGCCTCTGGAATTAACGCAGCTATACCTGGAAAGGATTGAAAGATTTGATTCTCGGTTGGGTAGTTACGTTACGGTAGCGGCTGATATGGCATTAGCGGAGGCGAAAGCGAAAACCGAAGAGCTTGTCAATTCCGATATCTCGCAACTGCCACCCTTTTTTGGTGTTCCCATCGCGATTAAAGATTTGAATGCGGTGAAGGGATTGCCCTGTACTTACGGTACGCCTGTTTTGAAGGATAAAATTGCCCCTGATGATGAGGGGGTGGTAGTGCGAATTAAGCAGGCAGGATTCATTATTCTGGGGAAAACGGCGACATCAGAATTGGGATCTTTACCTTATACTGAACCACCAGGATTTCAGCCTACTCGCAATCCGTGGAATTTGGATTATACGCCGGGAGGTTCAAGTGGTGGGGCAGCGGCAGCATTAGCTGCGGGATTATCTCCCATTGCCCAAGCTTCGGATGGGGGGGGTTCAATTCGGGGGCCGGCATTTTGCTGTGGATTGGTAGGATTAAAGCCGACGCGGGGTAGGATTTCTTATGCGCCTGTGGGCGATCATCAAAGTGGGATTGCGACTAATGGTGTTTTATCTCGTACTGTGGCTGATGCGGCGGCTTTATTAGATGTGATGTCTGGTTATATTTCTGGGGATCCTTATTGGTTACCGGATCCAGAAATATCTTTTCTGGCTGCATCTAGTCAAACACCTCCTCAATTAAAAATTGCTTTTTCTAGTACAGTTCAACCAATTGGGGCAGCGACAGAAGTTTGTCGGAATGCAGTACAGGAGACTGTAGATTTATTGACCGGAATGGGTCATATTGTGGAGGAAGGTTGTCCAGATTTTAGTGGATTAATTGAACCATTTAAGAAAGTTTGGCAAGCGGGAATTGCAGCGGCGGGGATTCCGTTATCGCTGTTAAGTCCCATGAATCGCTGGATTGGCGAACAATCGGGTTCGGCGGGAGAATATTTGCAAGCAGTGACTAAAATGCAAATAGTATCGCGACAAATTGTCGGATTTTTTAGTAATTTTGATGTTTTAGTATTGCCCACTTATATGTATCCAACGATTCGGATTGGGGAATGGGCAGATTTATCACCAGCCGAGACATTGGAGAATATTATTAAATGGATTGCACCATGTCCGCCATTTAATGCTAGCGGACTACCTGCGATCGCAATTCCGACAGGTTTTGATAGTAATGGTATTCCTGTGGGGATTCAACTAGTCGGCAAACCCGCAGCCGAAGCCACTTTAATTGCTTTAGCGGCACAGTTGGAAATAGCTAAACCTTGGATTCACCAACGTCCCCCTTTGTTTGGGGACTAGGGAATATCTTTGCAGGGGCGAGTCGCTGGGATAATCTCTCAGCGTTATCAACCAACCTTATCGACAAGGCGAGATACCCGACTTCTTAAAGAAGTCGGGTATCTGAAGAAGCTAGAACTATTAATTGCTAATTGCTAATGGTTAATGATAGAGCCAAAAACTTCTACTATTTACAATTAGCTACCAGCCCTTAGCAATTTTAGCAATCGATTTATTGATAACTAGTAACTTAAGTTATCTTATGAGAATATCAAATTTTCTCTAGTACAATTTGGCTGGTGCGTTAGCTTTCCCATAACGCACCCTACTAGCCCCGAGCCAATAGCCCTAAATTTTGTACAATAGTGAGCGAACTTGGATCTGCGGTTGTGGAGGACACACCATTGGATGAGCTGAGAAGTGCTTTGGAGTTAGCGACGGAAGAAGAATTGCAGCAACTAACGGAGATTCTATTCCGGCGCAGGTTTAATCCCCTGGATTACCTTCAGACTCCCAATCTGATTGAAATTCAAAGTCGCGATCGCAAAACGTGGTTAGATGCGATTGAAGAGCGATTTCGGTTTTTGGCGGCTGATGGGATGACAGTGTTGCGAGGGCGCACGCAAAATTTTACCTATCGTCAAGCCCTAATTCAGGTTTGTCATTATCTGAAAATACCTTACTCTACACAACTCTCAACGACGGATATAGAGGCGGAGATATTTCTTAACTTAATCGGGAAAGCCTGGAAACGCTTACCTGCTAATGAACAGAAATCTATCGTAGTCCAAATACAGCGATCGCTCTCTGAGTCTAATCTGCCCGTAGCACTCCCTGCTCATCTGCAACACAATCCGATGAGTTTGATTGTTAAGGGTGGCTCGGCTTTAGCTGTTAGCTCTTTACTCAAACCAATTTTACTCAAACATATTTCCCATCAGTTTGCCCTCCATTTTGCCCGCTATCAAGTAGCTAAGGAAGCTATCCTCACTGGAGGTGCTGCTGCTGCAACTAAGTTGGAAGGCTATCTGGCACTGCAAACGGCAAGACAGGGAATGGCTGTAAGTGCTGCTCGTTATGGTTTGACTCGCACTGTTTTTGCTGCCCTTGGTCCATTATTATGGGGTTATTTCTTTGCTGATTTGGGTTGGCGTACTATTTCTACTAATTATGGTCGGATTATTCCTACTATTTTTGCTCTTGCTCAAATTCGCCTAATTCGTTCAGAATCTTGGGAGCCTGCTTGATTTGTTGTTTGTTGTTTGTTGTTTATTATTCATTGTCCAGAAGCCATAACAAATAACCAGTAATCAACAACAAATAACCAACAACCAATAACCAATAACAAATAACAAATAATCAACAACAAATAACCAACAACCAATAACAAATAACCAACAACCAACAACCAATGACCAATGACCATCCTAACCCGAAATTACAAATATCTTGGAATTTTGCTCAGTTGGGAGTGCTGATTTTTCCTTGGATTCCCAGTTTAGGTGGAATTGGGTTATTTCTGGCATTGGCAGGTGTTTGGTGGCAGAAGTATCATCAGATTATCCGATATCCTGTTAATAAAGGTTTGGCAATCTGGAGTATCTGGCTAATTATTATTTCTGTTTTCGCTTTTCAGCCGGGGGAGTCTTTTCTGGGTTTGGCGAATTTTTTGCCATTTTTGATATTTTTTGCAGCTTTTTCTGTCTTAATCCAAACTCCTCAACAGTTACAACGCCTTGCTTGGCTCTTGGTTATTCCTTCTTTACCAATAGTTATTTTAGGATTAGGACAAATTTTTTGGGGTTGGAGTACATCAAGTCAATTATTAGGAGTTTTCGGTTGGGTTTTGGAAGCTGGTGGCAATCCTCCTGGTAGGATGGCTTCGGTTTTTATTTACGCTAATATCCTGGCGGCTTATCTGGTAATTGTTTTTACCTTGGGATTGGGATTATGGATTGAGGCAATTTCCGAATTGACTTTGAAATGGAAAAATAATTCCCAACCTTTGGCTAAAGATAAACCAAACATGGGATTATGCCAATTTGGCAAAAATCTAGCTCATTTTCTTACTCCCCCCTTCAATAAGGGGGGTTGGGGGGGTAAAAAATCTGAGAACAAACAATTATCTTTGTTAGAAGAGGATGCTTCCCAATCTCCTCATCCTTCCCTGGATGTTTGGCGAATAGGATTTTTGACAGTAACAGTTATTGTAGATGCGATCGCGCTGATTTTAACTAATTCCCGTAATGCTTGGGGTATCATCGTTTTTGTCTGTTTGGCTTTTGCCCTTTATCAAGGGTGGCGTTGGTTAGTAGCAGGTGTTATCGCTACTGCTGCTACTGTCTTGGGTGCGGCTTTTAGTCCATCTCCTCTGCGAGAATGGTTGAGAATCATAGTGCCTGCTTATTTTTGGGCAAGATTTACCGATCAATTATATCCGGATCGCCCTGTGGCGTTAATGCGGGTAACTCAGTGGCATTTTGCTTTGTCTATGACTGGGCAACGCCCGTGGCTGGGTTGGGGTTTGCGGAATTTTACGCCTCTTTACGAGGAGAAGATGAATCTATGGTTGGGTCATCCTCATAATTTACTATTAATGTTAACTGCGGAAACGGGTATCCCGGCAACAGTGTTGTTATTTGGGGTAGTAGGATGGATACTAGCACAAGGGGCGATAGTGGCGATGAGAGGGTTGTCGCGAAATTGCGATAGCTTGCGCTGCTGCAAAGCATATCGCTTGATTTTGTTTACTTATCTTCTCACTTTCGGCTCCTGTATTTTGTTTAATGCGGTGGATGTTAGTATATTCGATTTGCGAGTTAATACTTTAGGGTGGCTGATTTTATCGGCAATTTGTGGGATTGTTTATCGGGAGGGTATGGGGTATAAGTAGAGTTTGCTGAAAAAGTCTTAGGAACAGCTAACATTATAATTGAGCCGTTCCAACTTGAATAATTTTTATGACGAACACTTTTGCTCATCGCGTCTGCTTACCTATCCTCCTTCCCCTATCCTTTTTGACAGTAAGCTTAATAGCCGCGTCTGCAAGGGCACAAACCTGTCAAATATATAATCCCATTCCAATTCCTCAAACTAACGAAGTCTCTGATAAGCTTACAGACAAAGATATTCCCACAGGCGATGGCGGCTTTGCTCGCGACTACACTATTACCTTAAACGACAAGGATCAAGTCTCCATTGACGTACTCTCGGACAACTTTGATGCCATTGTTACTCTGATGGCAGCAGATGGTTCCACTGTAGCAGAAAATGATGATGGTCCAGATGGCAGCACCAATTCTCTATTATTTGTTCGGATTACTGAAGGCGGAAAATATATTATTCGGGTACGCGCCTTTGGTGAAACAGGTAGTGGTGCTTTTAAGATGAAAGTGACGCGCCTCAAACCCGTCTCAATGAATTCAGTTAATCATGGTAGTTGCTAGTTATTTTTTGAGGATGGTTAATGGTTAATGGTTAATGGTTAATGGTTAATGGTTAATGGTTAATGGTTAATTGGAAAAATCTCCAGATCCTAACCGATTTTCTCTAATCACATCATTTGCTAACCTAAGTTCGACGAAAGAGCCGAAGCTGAAACCCAGGAAACAAGAGCTTTAAAGCATTTTAAGATCAAATCAACCTGTCCCCAC
>DOIX01000400.1:5597-13755 GCA_003511885.1 Cyanobacteria bacterium UBA11153 | reverse complement strand
GCTTTAACTTTAACAACCCAATCTTGGAAGTCAGAATATTTTCCACCTTTGGGCGAATTGTACTGACCATCCTCAATACCCAAGAAGTAAGCTCCTAGTTCGGATACAGTCGTCGTTGTCATCGCCTTCACTTCATCAGATAGTAAGTCAAAGGTATAGCTATCCTTCTGATACACCCCGTAGGTCTTCAATTTTTTCTGATAATCTGGTGACAGAACCAGTTGATACTTGACATCTTTTGCAAAGGTGTATTTAACTGTGCAGGGTACTATAGTGCCTGTTTTGCAGGTTCCCAGCCAATCATTTGTGTTGCCCTTAGAACCTGTATCATAAGGTTTTGTTTCTGTGAACACGGGGCTAAAGGTGCTGTTGTTGACGAGGAAGCCAAAGGTAGAGAGTTTCATTCCTCTGGAACCCAGCCCGTCTGGTGTCAATACACTAAATTCATAAGTTTTCCCATCACCCATAAATGTACTGGTTTCGTAGGAAATCGTGTATGGGTCGAGAATTGCGCCAGAAGTGTTGTGAATAGCAGTACCGGGAGTAGGAGTGTAATTAAGTCCCAAAAAAGTAGATGCCTCAGCAGGAACAGCGGCTAGAGCTAAAGTACTTGTGGCTAATAACCCGGCAAATATGGAAATGGAGTTGTTTTTCATTGTCTTGTTTCTCGGCAATAAAATTAGTGAAGAATATATCCTGATGACACTATCGGCTACATACAGAGATCAAATTACGCGATCGCAGATTAACAATATATATCTATGTAACCTTTTCCTACCCTTGGCTCGCTCTTGATTAATTTTTTATTTTTCGTTCTTTATACAAAGTACTATTTGCCTCTGGGCTTTGCAATACCCCAAAGCACATCTTCATCGAATCTTCATACAAGTCACTAGTTTTCTTCATCAAAGCTTCACATAACCGGGGACTCTATCCTGGTCTCTATAACCTAAAAGTCTTATAGGACATGGCTTTTAGATATTTAAAGTTCTTTGTCAGTGAGGTACTCCATAAACACAGGGAGATCCGCAGAGTGGTAGGGCAAGGGGCTAGGGCTTAGGGGCTTCTTCCTAGGGGTAAGGGGAAAGAATCCCGTCGCATCAGATGACCCCCATATATAAGAATATAAATGTTAAGTCCTAAGCAAAAGTGATGGAACCAGGCAAACTAGGTGAAAGATCTTTACGGGATCATCTCGCCCCTAAACCTACCCTTCGGGAAGGCTAACGCCTGCGGCGGTACTCGCTGCGCGTATATCCACCTTGGATATACCGGGAGCCTTCTGCCAACATTAGGGTACATCTATCAATCGCCATCAAGAGAATACTGTGTATATGAATCAGAAATCCTTTCCGTCTCATGGTAACGAAGCCATTCCTGCTCAGATAGAATCCGATCGCACCGGGATGACGGTGGAGACAATTAAACGAGCCTTCGCCAACAACTTATACTGCATCCAGGGCAAAAATGAGTTCTTAGCCACACCCCACGATTATTACATGGCTCTGGCTTATACAATACGCGATCGCCTCCTCTATCGGTGGATTAACACGGCGACTACCTATATCCAAAAGGATGTCAAGAGAGTATATTACCTATCAGCCGAATTCTTGATGGGTCGTCAGTTAGCCAATAATTTAATTAACTTGGGCTTGTATGAAACAACCCGTCAAGCTGTAGAAGAATCTGGACTAAACCTCAATGACCTCCTGATTTTAGAATCAGAACCCGGATTAGGCAATGGTGGTTTAGGTCGTTTAGCGGCATGTTTCCTCGATTCCTTGGCTACACTGGAAATACCTGCCATTGGCTATGGAATTCGTTACGAATTTGGTATTTTTGACCAAAGAATTGAGGAAGGGGTGCAAGTCGAACATCCAGATAAATGGTTACGGTTTGGTAACCCTTGGGAAGTGCGCCGCCCCGAATTAACCGTTGAAGTTCACTTTGGCGGATATACAGAAAATTACGAAGATTATAAAGGTCATTATCGAATTCGTTGGGTTCCCGATCGCAAAGTTATGGGTATTCCCTACGATACGCCCATCCCAGGATACGGTACGAATACTGTCAATGCGCTCCGTCTCTGGCGAGCTGGTGCATCTGAAGAATTCAACTTCCAAGTATTCGATAGCGGTGATTATGCGGGAGCAGTTACCGATAAAATATTCTCTGAGAATATCTCCAAAGTTCTCTATCCTAACGATAATACTTCCCAAGGCCAGCAACTGCGACTCGAACAGCAATATTTCTTTGTCAGTTGTTCCCTTCAAGATATCATTAATACCTATCGCCGTACCCACCTCAATTTCGATAATTTCCACGAAAAAGTTTGCATTCAACTCAATGATACCCACCCCTCCATCGGTGTGGTTGAATTGATGCGACTCTTATTAGATAAGTATGAATTAGGTTGGAATCGAGCCTGGTATATTACCAAAAATGTCTTTGCTTACACCAACCATACTCTCCTATCGGAAGCCTTAGAACGATGGCCAGTCAGCCTATTTGAACGTCTCTTGCCCAGACATCTAGAAATTATCTACGAAATTAATTATCGCTTCCTCGATCAAGTGCGACTCCAATATCCAGGGGATGAAGAGCGAGTGAGTCGCATGTCTTTAATTGAAGAAGGACAACAGAAATATATCCGGATGGCAAATTTGGCTTGTGTGGGTAGTCATAGTATTAACGGGGTGGCACAACTCCATACCGACTTACTCGAACAAAGAGTACTTCGAGATTTCTATGAAATGTGGCCAGAAAGGTTCAATAATAAGACAAATGGCGTAACACCTCGACGCTGGTTATTATTAAGCAATCCCCAACTTTCCGAGCTAATTACCGAAAAAATTGGTAAGAATTGGGTAAAAGAATTAGAAGAACTTCACAAGTTAGAAGCCTTGATCGACGATCCAGAATTTTGCCAGCGATTTGCAGAAATCAAGCAAAATCACAAGCAAGAATTAGCCGATTATATCCTGCTATTTAATGATGTAGAAGTAGATCCCAATTCCTTATTTGATGTCCAAGTAAAGCGGCTGCACGAATACAAGCGTCAACTTTTGAACGTCCTCTACATCATTACCCTCTACAACCGGATTAAACGGAATCCCAACCTGCAAATTGTACCCCGTACCTTTATTTTTGCCGGAAAGGCAGCTCCGGGCTACTTTATCGCCAAATTAATTATTCACTTAATTAATGCAGTAGCCAAGGTAGTAAACAACGACCACGATATTGGCGATCGCATTAAGGTCATCTTCCTGGAAGGATTCTCCGTATCTCTAGGGCAGCGAGTCTATCCGGCTGCCAATCTCTCCGAGCAAATTTCCACCGCTGGCAAGGAAGCATCCGGGACTGGCAATATGAAATTTGCCATGAATGGGGCACTAACTATCGGCACTTTAGACGGGGCAAATATTGAAATTCGGGAAGCAGTAGGTCCAGAAAATTTCTTCCTCTTTGGTTTAACGGCTCAAGAAGTATTCGATCTCAAAGCCAGAGGGTATAATCCATGGGATTACTACCATCATAATTTTGAACTAAAAGAAGCAATCGATCGGATTGCTTCCGGTCACTTTTCTCCCGAAAATCGAGACTTATTCAAGCCCATTGTAGACTCTCTTCTCCACCATGACGAGTACATGTTATTGGCTGATTACCAACTGTATATTAACTGTCAGGAAATCGTCAGCCAAGCATACCGCGATCGTGATAACTGGACAAGAATGTCCATCCTCAATACCGCCCGGATGGGTAAATTTTCCTCAGATCGCACAATTCGCGATTATTGTCAAGATATTTGGAAGGTTGAACCAATCCATATTGAACTTCCATGAGGGGCTAGGGGCTAGGGGTTAGGGACTAGGGACTAGGGACTAGAGACTAGGCGGTAGAGGATGATTGGTTTGAGTATTTGAAAAAGGTTAGGGACTAGGGACTAGGGACTAGAGACTAGGCGGAGTTGAAAACTCCTTTCCTTGTCTCCCTTGTCTCCCTTGTCTCCACTACCCGATTAGGGATAAAAACTGACAACAGGTAATCCGAGAGTTTCTTGCCAACCCATCATCACATTGAGACATTGAATGGCTTGACCAGCTTGACCCTTAATTAAGTTATCAATAGCAGACATAACAATGACCCTGCCAGTACGAGGATCGACTTCAATACTGATATAACAAAGATTAGTACCGCAAGCCCACTTAGTTTGGGGATATGTTCCGCTGGGCAAGACTCTGACAAAAGGAGAAGATCGATAGAATGCACTATAAATCGTAGTTAAATCTTCCCTGACTAAACCAGGATCCCGAAGGGTAGCGTAAATTGTCGCCAAGAGTCCGCGCACCATAGGCATCAGGTGGGGTGTAAACTGGACAGTAACTTCGCGGCCTGCTAAATCGCTACAAATTTGTTCTATTTCAGGGGTATGGCGATGACGGGTAACGCTGTATGGAGAAATAGAATTATCCGCTTCTGCGAGTAAAAGATTAGTTTTCGCCGTCCTTCCAGCACCAGAAGTTCCAGACTTAGCATCAATAATCGCCGTCTCTGGAATAATTAAACCTTGCTTCATGAGCGGTGCTATCCCCAAAAGACTCGCAGTGACATAGCAGCCGGGGCAACCAATCAGTTGAGATTCCCCAATGCGATCGCGATACAATTCCGGTAGTCCATAAACAGCAGAGGCGGCTGTTTCCCCATCGTTTCGTTCCCCTCCATACCAGGTTTTATAAGTCTCCTGATTCCAAAACCGATAGTCTGCTGAAAGATCTATAACTTTGCATCCTTTGGACAAAAGGACAGGTGCCATAAGATAGGCTAAACCATTAGGCAGAGAGAGGAATACAACTTGACAGCGACTAGCAATTATATCCAAATCAATCGGCTCGATGGTCAGATTGACACGATGACCTAAATGAGGGTATAGATCGGAAAAGGGTTTGCCAGCACTACTATCGCCCCCCAAATAAACCACCTCTACACTAGGGTGATCCATCAAAAGACGTACAAGTTGCACGCCACCATAGCCAGAAGCACCGATGATTCCTACAGGCAGGCGTTCTAAATCACCCATAATATTTTTTCCTAACAGAGCTGAAATCGAAAATGTTTGAACTTCTGCTGCATTTTAGTATCAAATTCGCATTTTGGTGGTATTTGAGGGGATCATTTCAGAATGTGGACAGTGGACAGTTGACAGTTGACAGTGGACAGTGGACAGTTGACAGTTGACAGTGGACAGTTGACAGTGGACAGTGGACAGTGGACAGTTGACAGTTGACAGTGGACAGTTGACAGTGGACAGTGGACAGTTGACAGTGGACAGTTGATAAAAGAGGAATATCTATGTATCAATTGTCCATTGGTTAGAGTGATAACTGATTATTAATTATCATTTTCCCTAGTCCCTAGTCCCTAGTCCCTAGTCCCTAGTCCCTAGTCCCTAGTCCCTAGTCCCTAGTCTCTAGTCCCTACTCCCCACTGCTTGACTTTTAACTTTTTACGGCTGGCGACTTCGAGACGGGATACAATCGAAATGTACAGGATTGCTGACTCCGACGAGTCAACTTTCCTGTACTAGAGTACGCAGGGCAAGTGCGGAATTTACGCCTGTGGACAAGTAGATGTTGATATCCTTGGTGGAAACAGGAAGCAAACGTCAAGATCGGCAAGTTAATTAACTAAGCTCATTTTGAGTAAGTTTGGTTTTGCCAAAAACAATGCAAATTTTAAAGGTTTAGCACCCGCACTCTAGAAGTGGAATCCTCTGAAACTAATTTGTTTGAATTCGATTCGATTGATGCAGCCCTAGAAGATCTTAAGGCTGGTCGCGCTTTGGTGGTAGTTGATGATGAAAATAGGGAGAATGAAGGTGACTTAATTTGTGCTGCCCAGTTTGCTACCCCTGACATGATTAATTTCATGGCAGTAGAGGCGCGGGGACTAATTTGTCTGGCGCTGACGGGGCAACGTCTTGACGAGTTGGATGTCCCGTTAATGGTCAGTAAAAACACTGATAGCAACCAAACTGCCTTTACGATTAGCATTGATGCTAGTACCCATGTCGGCGTAACCACAGGCATATCTGCTGAAGACCGGGCGAAAACGATCCAAGTTGCGATCGATCCTCATACTAAACCCTCTGACTTACGCCGTCCCGGTCATATTTTTCCGATTCGTGCCAAAGAGGGTGGGGTTTTAAAACGGGCTGGTCATACAGAAGCAGCAGTAGATTTACCCCGATTGGCGGGTTTATACCCAGCCGGAGTGATTTGTGAAATTCAAAATCTGGATGGCTCAATGGCGCGGTTACCTCAACTGGTGAAGTACGCCAAATACCATCAGCTCAAATTAATTAGTATTGCGGACTTGATTGGTTACCGCCTCAAGTACGATCGCTTTGTCTACCGGGAAAGCGTTGCCAAATTACCGAGTGTCTTTGGTAATTTTGAAATTTATGGCTACCGCAATGCTTTGGACAATTCAGAACATGTCGCGATTGTGAAAGGAAATCCGGCTGAGTTTCAAGATAACCCAGTTATGGTGCGAATGCACTCGGAATGTTTAACTGGTGATGGTTTGGGTTCCCTACGCTGCGACTGTAGGATGCAATTGGAAGCAGCGCTGAAAATGATTGAAAATGCTGGTCAGGGTGTGGTAGTTTATTTGCGCCAAGAAGGACGCGGTATTGGTCTGGTCAATAAATTAAAGGCTTATTCGTTGCAGGATATGGGACTCGATACGGTTGAAGCAAACGAACGCTTAGGATTTCCAGCCGATTTGCGAGACTACGGGATGGGAGCGCAAATGCTCAATGATATAGGCGTACAAAAAATTCGCCTGATTACGAATAATCCTCGGAAAATTGCTGGACTGAGAGGATATGGTTTGGAAGTGGTAGATCGCGTACCGTTGCTCATTGAATCCAATGACTATAATTCCACCTATTTAGCTACCAAAGCCCAGAAACTAGGTCACTTATTGTTACAAACATATTTAGTGTCTGTGGCGATTCACTGGAATGATGCACCGGAAGGAATCGAACAACGTTACGAAAGATTGGAGAAAATCCGCTCCTTAGTTCATAGCCAAAATTTATTATTACAGGAGGAATCTCGCCCTGTCGCGATCGCATTATTTGACAAACCTTCCCTGATCGTACATCTTGGCTTCGATCAAGCTAATTTAGCAGCGCCGGATTGGTACAAAAATACCCAGCATCCCTACTTACAGGCGATCCTGAAAATTTTAGATACTTTAAGTCAATGGCCTCAAGTGGGCAGGCTCGCGATCTTGATTTCTTCTGGTATCGATCCCTTGACTAGTCTGCAAGTCCGCCTGGATCGAGAAAGGTTGCCATTGACTCAGCCACCATCCTTAATTTGCGATCGCTTAAGTACTCAAAAAGTTTATAGTTTTGACAGATGAGTGGCTCTAGGCTCCTCCTGATGACGATCGAAAATTTGTCAAAACGATCCCCCATAAAAATCCCTGGCATGGGAACAAGGTTTCACAGCCAGGGTACTCAGCATTTTCTGTGAGATTGATTCTATTTGTAGATCGAGGGATCTCGAATCCGTAAATTCTCGCAATTGCTTATCCCCTTAATGAGGAAAATCCCCAGAAATACGGATTGACAAATAACTCTATAAGTGGTATTTACTATCTTTCCGGTTTAAATCTGTAGCGAAAGCGATTCATTCACCCTGATGGGGCGACAACTATGGCTAAAACCATTGCACAGTCTGCCTTGTAGTACATTGACTTGTCAAAAAATTGAGTCCATTTTTTGGCATTATAGCAAGGGACTAGGGGCTAGGGGCTAGGGACTAGGGAAGAAAGTTGTAAAATCAATGGTTTCAGGAATCGAGAACGCCTTAACCGCCCTAGCGGTTGCTATATTACCTAAGTTCGACGAAAGAGCCGAAGCTGAAAGTCAGTAAACAATAGCTTTACAGCATTTTCAGGTCAAATCTCTTAGGCAAGAAATCGATATTATGAGTGGAATTTTGGTAACTATCATGAAAAAAGTCAAGGGAAAACACCTTCCTCCGAACTCCGTTGGCGTAGCCTGCGCGAAGCGCATACTCCGAACTCAGGTATTATTGACACTATTTTAAAATATGGGCAGCTATAGCAAGGGACTATTGGCTAG
>DOIX01000400.1:0-5342 GCA_003511885.1 Cyanobacteria bacterium UBA11153 | reverse complement strand
AGCCAATAGTCCCTTGCTATAAATTACTCAAACCAGTGATTTGAGAGCTTTCTTCCCCAGCAAGAAAGCCCCTAGCCCTAGTCCCTCGCTATATTTCCCTCAATCGGAGTTAATCGCTATTGGCATTAAAGAGCTAATCGTGGACAAACTTTACTGGCTGACTCAGATTCAATCATCAGACTACTCTATAGTAGGCAATAAAGCCTTACATTTAAGTCAACTTTTGCAGAATAACTACCCTGTTATCCCTGGTTTTGTCGTTCCGGCAACAGGATTTTGGGAATTTATAGAAGACTTGGGAAAGTTGGAATCATTATTGGCAGATTTGCCCCATTCTTCTTTACATGTAAATGTAGACAACCCCCGACAATTGCAATTAGTAGCCCAACAAATTCGGCAAGGCATTAATAGAGCCACACTCCCATCTGTATGGATATCGGAATTGACAAAAGCAGCTCAAAAATTACCAGAATCGATAATTATTTTACAGCCTTCATTAGGGCTACCATTAAAACAGTTACCAGACCAAATATTCTCGAGAGAAAAATTGACAAATACCTTGCCAGATATTGGTTTTTTGGACTGCCATATTTGTCTGAACTCTCCTCAAGATTTAACTTTGGGATTAAAACGAGTTTGGGAGGAACTATTTCGTGCGAGAAGCTTGTTTTACTGGCAGCGGGTAGGGATTGGGCTTCATCAAATCAATTTAGCCGTAACAGTCCAACCAATCTACAATGCGATCGCATCTGGCACGATGACAGCCGATGGAGAGCTGTTGCAGCTTCAGGCTACTTGGGGATTAGGATTTGCGATCGCCAAAGGAGAAGTTGCTCCTGACTCTTACCAAATTAACCTCAAAACTGGCAAAATCATCGCCTCACAACTGGGCAATAAAACCATTGCCTATCACCTCAATACCAAATTAGCATTATCCGACGATATAACGTCACAAAAAATCGAAAATATCGCCCCAAATATCATCCAATCTTACCCTCTCAGTGAAGGAGAACAAAAACACCCTGCTCTTCCTGACAAATACCGACAAGAATTGCTAGGGCTATCTCAGAGATTAACCAATCAATTTACTCCATATTTTTATCTAGAATGGACTATTTGTCAAAGTCCAGATTCCTCAGATCCTCAACTCTATATCACCCAATTCAATCCTCATCCCAAATCCCGGTTAAAAATCGTGGAAAACCATCCTGAATTCTCAGGTTTGAGTTCGCACATACCATCAGAAACTCAACCATCACAAGTTCAAACTCAAAACTCTAATCCGCTCCCCAATTTAGTACGAGGAATTGCGGCTTCCACCGGAATAGTTACAGGAATCGCTCAAGTAATTATCGGGAATCCTCAAAGTCTAGAAAATGTTCACCCTGGCAGAATTTTAGTTGCCGAAAGTATATCACCCCACTGGTTACCTTGGATCGAACAAGCTGCTGGGATAGTTACAGAAAAAGGAGGGATGACTAGTCATGGGGCAATTCTCGCCAGAGAAATTGGCATTCCTGCTGTTGTCAGCGCACCAGATGTAACGCAACTTTTTCAAAGTGGTGAATTACTATTAATAGATGGGAATAGGGGTGAAATTCAGAAAGTGGAGAGAATTGTCAAAGATGCGGATGAAGAAAAAAAAGCGATGAGCGAAGAAGGAAAGGAGGTGAAAAATTTACCTTTTTCCCATTTAGCTCAATTTCCCATCGCGACTCAGCTATTAGTAAATATCAGTCAACCCCAATCCTTAAAAAGAATTGAAGGCTTACCAATAGATGGAGTCGGGTTATTACGTGGGGAATTAATGATTCTCAATGCTTGGAAGAATCTGGATCCCAAAGAATGGTTGCGACAGGGAAGAAAAGAAGAGTTAGTCACTCCCATTGCCCAACTGATGATGGAGTTTGCGGCGGGATTAATGCCACGAAAAGTTTTGTATCGTTGTTTAGATTTATCCGAATCTCCCTTTGCTACTATCTCTCCTGATAGCCTGTCTGGACAAAAGTCATCAAGAGGAGATATCGCCACCAGCAAGACACCTGAATTGCCCCGGCATAATCTGCCAACCACACCGGAAGTCTTGAGTCATCGGGGCACTCGTCAATACCTCAGCGATCCCGCTATCTTCGATCTGGAATTAGCTGCTTTAACGGAAGTCTATCGTAACGGCTACAGTAACATACAGCTAATCTTGCCCTTTGTCCGTACTGTAGAGGAATTTGTCTTTTGTCGCCGTCGGATTGAACAAACGGGCATAATGGATAGTCCAGACTTCCGGCTTTGGATTATGGCAGAAGTACCCTCAGTATTGTTTCTGTTACCCGATTATGTTAAAGCTGGGGTACAGGGCATCTCGATAGGGACAAACGATTTAACCCAACTCTTGCTAGCTGTAAATCGCGATACTTCTAGCAGGGGCAGCCATCCCGCTGGATTGGATTCTAAATTGAATGGGTGTCATCCTGCGGTGATGCGAGCAATTGAACAACTAATCGCGATGGCAAGAGATGCTGGAATTCCCTGCTCCATCTGCGGTGAAGCACCAGCCGAGTATCCAGAAATGATTGATTCTTTGGTAAGGTGGGGGATTTCCTCAATTTCCGTCGATGTCGATCGCGTGGAAAATACATATATTGCGATCGCACGTGCTGAAAAACGTCTCCTTCTCGAAGCCGCACGGGAAAGGATTGGCAGGGGGAATAGGGACTAGGGGCTAGGGAAAAAGTCGTAAAATCAATGGTTTGAGGAATTGAAAACGTCTTAACCGCCCTAGCTGTTGCTCTAAAACTGAAAACTCATTTCTCAAAACTCTCCTCCCCATTCCCCTTGATAAGCTGCTACGCATTTAATTTGTATATCCCCACACCCTACACCCCACACCCCACACCCCGATAAATTTACTATCCAATTTAGATGCGCCGCAGCTTAGAATCTGAATATGCTATTTTTTAGCTCAAAAGTGGGAATTCTCTCAGTAAGGGATTAGAGATCGATCAATTCAATCTCTAACTCTCCAACTTCTTTAACTCCCAAAGGAATTGGTTTTTTTACTGTTTTTATCCAAGAGAGATAGGGTATATTTATCTCTTGGATCAGATCTCATACTGAGTTGCAGTCTAATATATTACATTAATTTTCTCCGTGTCAGGAGCGTCTCTCCTAACTAGGATTTGCAGAAAAAGTCTTTTCGTTAGGGTGGGGTGTGGGTTTTTTGGTGTCCATATTTCCATAATTTCCAGCGCCTGCTATAAAGTTAGGCTCTTTCGTCATCTTCAGGAGATAAGGGGGAAAATTTCCTCATGGTTAAGCTGAGTAAACTAGATCGATATTGCCCAGTGTGTATCAATAAACCCAACAACCAGAAATCAGTTGTATGCCAAAAACAAAACTCCTTACCCTCTCAGAATTGTAGATTTAATTTTGTCCATCGCCAGAGAAAAGAAATACCCAAATTACACTTACCTTTCACCTTTCATCTCTTACCTCTAATTAGTTCGACAATTCTGCTCTTTACCCTCACTAGTTTACGAGTTAATGCTCAAACCACAACTATTCTAGAAGAACAATTTCGTGACAATACATCATTTGGTTGGACACCGGGATCGGGTATAAACTCACCTCCAGCCTGTTTAACCGCAGGAAACCCAATCACGCCAATAACTCCAGATTCAGTTCCCCCCTGCAATCCTAATACCCCCATCGATCCACTGGAACCCGTGCCACAAGGAGCATTAAGACTAACATCAAATGCCAGAAATCAATCAGCCTTTGTTTTCTACAATTTCCCCATTCCTGCCACTAACGGTTTAGTAATTGAGTTCAATTACTTTTCCTATGGAGGTACGGGGGCAGATGGATTAACATTCTTCCTCTTTGATGGCAATACCATCAGTCCAAACCCTGGAGCATTTGGTGGTTCCCTCGGCTATGCTCAAAGAATTGATAATGTAGGAAATCTCATTCCCGGTTTAACAGCAGGATATCTTGGTGTTGGTTTAGATGAGTTTGGTAATTTCGCCAATGATGGGGAAATAAGGGGTACGGGTTGCAATCCTCGCTCGCCTTATGGCACAACTACGGCAATAAGACGACGGGATGCCGTAACAATCAGAGGTTCATCCTTGACTGCTGGTAACAGAACCCAAGGATATTGCTATCTTGCTGATTCAGGGCCTCTCAGTCAAGGTATCGACGTTCCCAGTGCGACTAATCGAGATTCTGCTACTCGTAGTGTCAGGATTATTCTCACACCTGATTTTAAAGTCAGTGTATTTATCGACTTTACAGGAACTCGTAACTTTCCGGCACAACCTGTTCTCGGTCCAGTAGACTTAACACAAGCACCTGGTCAACGGGCAGCACCTCCTACCTTCAAATTTGGGTATGCTAGCTCAACAGGAGGATCGACAAATTTTCATGAAGTCAGAAATCTCCTCATCAGTACGATTAATCCCACACCATTGCCTGATATTGCGATCGCAAAACAAAGTAACACCCCAACTTTTGTCGCCGGAGAAATTGGCGAGTACACTTTAACTGTAACTAATTTAGGTCCAGGCCCTACTTATGGTCCGGTAACTGTTACTGATACGCTACCAGAGGGGTTTACTTTTGAAGGCTTTCAGGGGGCTGGTTGGACTTGCTATATCGATCCTCGTACTCCCAGAATCATCACTTGCGAGTATCTCGGCAATTCCGGTTCCATCGATCCGACAACCGATCCTCCTCTCGCTCCTGGTGAAAGTCAATCTGTTGTTGTCAAAGTTAGGGTTCCCCAAACACCTGGAGTTAATGCTGTCAATACTGCCAATGTATTTACTAGACCAGAACTTCCGGATGCTTTGGGGAATAATTCCACACAAACTACTACCCCCATTACTGATATTGTGGTAGCGACTAAAGGTGCTACTGTTATTGATGCTAATAATAATGGAGTCGCAGACCCAGGGGAAGCTATTTCTTACTCAATTAACATTACTAATGTCAGTAGCGCTCCTGTCACAAATGCCATTTTCTCAGATCCGATTCCCGAAGGGACAACTTATATTCCTGGAACCACTAAACTCAATGGAGATTTACTTCCCGATGCCCCAGGCAATCTCATGCCTTTTTCTGGTAATGGCGCACCCGTAAATAGCATTGGGACATCTCCGGGAATTATTGGACCATTACTATCAGCAAACGTTGAGTTTCAGGTGAGAATTAATAATCCTCCTGGTGTAACTCAAATCGCTAACCAAGGATCGATTTTTGGCAGTCCAATTATTTCTCCACCTGTCAAGACTAATCCACCACCACCACCTCCCCCGCCACCACCACCTCCCCCGCCACCACCACCT
>DOIX01000253.1 GCA_003511885.1 Cyanobacteria bacterium UBA11153 | reverse complement strand
TGTCCAGTGTTTAGCGGATAGCTATCTCTAACCTCTCACCTCTGGTTGGAAATAACTGACAACTTGAAGAGCGATCGCATTTGTGCCATTTTTGTCAAGAAACTGAGATCCTGTGGGTGGTTGGGGGGACTTCAGAAGAAACTCCCAGTTGCCACTAAAAAATTCTGTGGGGTTCAGAATTTGATGGTGGGCGTAATTTTCGATACCTCTGAGTAGGATGTCTGATTCGGCAAAGTCCTCGCGGGTAAGGGAGACGATGGGGATATCTAGACATAAGGCTTCAGCAAAGGTGCTGTAACCTGGTTTGGATAGAACTCGCCCACATAAAGGCATAAAATCTACAGGGCGATACTCGTGTCCCTTAACCTTGAGTAAATTGGGGAAATCCGGTGCCAGGAGATCGAAGGTAATGAATTGCCAATCTGGAAACTGACAAACATTATGGTAAGGGATTTGTTGGACACCCAACCCACCAAAGGTGATTAAGATAGTTTTTTCGATAGGGATATTCAGGCCAAAAGTCTGGCGCAATCGATCTACAGTATAGCTCGGCAAACCCCCGGTTAATCCCACATCTGTAATATTGGGGAAAGCTGTCATGGGTTCGTGTAAGGGTAGACGAAATAAGCGATCGCAAAATTGGTAATCATTTTTGATCCAGTTGGCAATCTCGGTAAATTCCCCTCCCCACTCCCTGTAGATAAAGTCCCAACCAAAGTTCCCCATCATCCAACAAGGAATCCCAGCCCCTTGAGCAATTTTCGCTGCTAGGGGAGGAATATCCGCCAAAATTAGTCCTACCCGATTTGTCCGGATGAAGTTTACTTCACTGGAAATGATTGAATGCTGGGCAGCACGAATCTCTTTTAGTTTTGCCAAAGTTGCCTCTTTATCCATATTCAAGCTGTCTGGTTGGATGACACCAACATCAAAGGCACGAGGGCGATGAATAAAATTCCCTGGAATATAAGATTCTAACAACCAGCGGGGTGCTGTAGTGACTAGAATCAGTAGGATATTGGGACATAGCTTTTGAATTTCTGCCGCTACAGATGAGGCGCGAACAGCATGACCAAATCCATGACTGGTAATGGCGATATATAAAACAGGTCGAAACATTTTAGATGGTATGGTTCAGGGTATTTGTCTGGAGGTGAACTACTTTTAACCAAGGAAACTCTTTCTTGAGTTGAGGAAGCATCCCCTTGTAAGATGAATCGCGGTTTAAGCTAAAAACCCGATCTTTCTTGAGATACTTACAGATCGTATTTCTCTGAGGATGGTTAATCCTGTTGAGATTGACAATCCTGCGATCGCTAGTTTTTTTCCTGATGGGTCATTACACTTGTGTATTGTAAATTTGCCTGGAGTGAGATGTTCCTGCAAAATGGAGCTATAGCAGCGGACAGCGAACAGTTAGGGAATGTTCATCAAACCCCGATTGCCGTTGACAGTAGACATTTACTCAGCTTACCCCGCTGTCCATTGTCCACTGTTCATGACGTTATTTCTTTATTAAAAGATATGGCCGTTGCGATATAAGTCGATCAAACCGGTTACTTGTGCCAGTCAAGTTAATCCACAGGGGTGCTAGATGGGGTAGAGGGATCGCTTTGGGATTGGCATCGATTCTCACTTGACATTGCTACCCCTTAGCGATCGAGATTGGCTGGCTGCTACCATAACAAAGGTGAAACTGGAGGAAGATCTGTAGAATATGCCTGAAAAAATTAACTTTCGATTGGCTTTCCCCCTACAGGGCGTACCCAAGGTAGCAATGTATACCTTAGCAACTATGGCAGCTCAGGGTTTGTCTTTCCCTGTATGGGCTGCTTCCGGTGTGGATAGTACCCATCAACCTCAAGTTGTGGGGTTAGAGGGGGCAGAAAATGGGTTGGCAATAAGTGAAAAATCCGGAGTTAGCCAGAATCATGGGCTAGTTAATGGGATGGAAAAGGAGGTTACGCCGAAGGTGACACCATTAGGGATCGCCTCTCCTTATGAGAGGAGCGCGATCGCAATTGGCAGTACAATCGAGGCGATCGCATCTCCAGAATTTTCCCTAAGACCAGAATTCACCAGAAATTCTAGTTCCCGATTGATGGCTCAACTTCCCCATTCAGAGACTGGCAACTTGGTTGTACCAGCGGTGGAAAATCCACAGCCTAGCCCAAATCTGAACTATCCAGAAACAGATTTGACAATTGCACAAGAGGTTGGCGTACCTCAAGGAATTCCAGCCCAGGAAGGAATCGATGGCAAGATTGAAGGAAACAATCGGGTTAGTGCCGAGCGAGAAAATAGGCTAAGTACCACAGAACAAACAATATGTCAAGCATCTGTGGGTCAAGCGCCAGCCCAGAGGGAGTCGTGTTTCAATGTGGATGGTTTGCAGCAGGATTTGCGAGAGGTAGAAAACCTGAAGGTTAAAAATGAATTTACAGCCTCTCCATCACTAAGCATTGTCATTCCCACCGGGTTTGGTGCGGATAGTAATACTGCCTTTGTCAGCGGGACTTATCAAGAACAAACTCGTTACAGTGACAAGGATGATGGCGCAGTAGGGATTGGTATTGGTTTAGGGGATGCACGAAAAGCGGTTGGGGTAGAATTGTCCTATACAATCGCTAGTTTTGGTAATAATCGAGATTTTGGCAGCGGTGGATTTAATATCAAACTCCATCGCCAATTTGCCGAAGGTTTAGCTTTGGCAGTAGGTTGGAATGGAATTTTAAACCTAGGCGATGGGAACGACTTTGAGCATTCCATATATGGAGCAGTGAGCAAAATTTTCCGCACCCAAGCAGATATTACTCGCCCCTTTAGTAGGGTGGCAGTGACTGCGGGTATTGGCAGCGGACAGTTTCGGACAGAAGATGCAGTTGATGATGATGATTACAATATCAACGTGTTTGGTAACGTTGCCGTGCGGATCGCTGAACCTGTAAGTTTCATTGCTGAGTGGAGTGGGCAAGATTTGGGCGTAGGGTTGTCGATTGCGCCCTTTAAGAATTTCCCCTTTGTGATTACCCCAGCATTGCGGGATATTACAGGGGCAGGAGACGAGGCTAGGTTTGTCTTAGGTACGGGTTTTGCCATTAAATTTTAAGGGATGAAGAGAAGGAGGAGTGAGAGTAATGAATAACAAGAAATGGCTGAATTGGGCAATTGGGCTATCTGTAGTCGGTAGTAGCGCGATCGCATTTCCTGGCAATGCGATTCCACCAAACCAATCCGATATTACAGGAACCAATATCTGGAATAATACTGCTCCGATTTTTGATGAAAGTGGTGAAATCGATCCGGAAATTCTGGCTAAGGCTAGAAGTTTGGATAGAGCATTAGAAAATGCTTCTGCTAGCTGTAATCAGAGTTTAGCGAATCAGCCCCGTCGCTTTGCCAGACAACCAGGCAGCGTCAATGTCAGTTGCCAAGAGTTGAAAAACTTGATACAGGAAAGTCAAGCATTTCTGGAAGAGGTAAACCAGATACAAGGGGCACAAGCAGCAAGCAGTCGGAATCGAATTTGGTAGGTTGATTTTCAATAGCGCAATTGCTGTACCTTGGGCAATGAGTAAAAGGTGAGAGGTAAAAATAACCATCAAACCTCTCACCCGATCGAATGTGGATAATGATATTATGTTCGCGGAAATACTTAGCATTGGGAATGATATCATATCCGATAATATCTCTATTGCTTGTAGTGGGCACTTCAGTGCCCCAAAAGCCTATACTGCCAAGCACTCAAATCCTAACTACAAACCTTTTTATACTACCGATGCTAGCGGACTTGATATGACACGAACACTGGGGAAAGCGGATAGTTTTTTTTTGATAAATAATTAGCTGAACTCGATTTGAAAAATGAGTTCAAGAGGTGGTAAATGCCTTTTAGTGCATACAAAAATATTCGTTCCGTAATTAAGAAATTCAATCTAATATTTCAGATTTAGATGAACTGTTTGGTGCTATCAAATATTTGTTCGAGCAATGTAGATTACAATTAGTTGGGTAATAATTGATGTCAGATAAGGTGATTCAGGTCGAGAATCTGGGGAAGAAGTATATAATTGGTCATCAGAAGCAGGAGAATTATACAGCACTGCGGGATGTGATGGCGAATGGGGTTAAAGAGCTGGGACAGAAGTTGCTAAAACCTTGGGGAAAAAGTTTACCCAACCCAGGCTATGAAGAGTTTTGGGCAATGAAGGATGTGTCTTTTGAGATTAAACAGGGGGATAGAGTTGGGATTATTGGCAGGAATGGGGCGGGAAAATCTACATTATTGAAAATAATAAGTCGGATTACGGAACCGACGACGGGACGAATTCGGATTAAAGGGAGAGTGGCTAGTTTATTAGAAGTAGGGACGGGATTTCATCCAGAGTTAACTGGTAGGGAGAATATTTTTCTCAACGGGGCAATTTTGGGGATGAGTCGAGCAGAAATTAAGCGAAAGTTTGATGAAATTGTGGCATTTGCAGAGGTGGAGAGGTTTTTAGATACGCCTGTTAAGCGGTATTCTTCGGGGATGTATGTGAGGTTGGCGTTTGCGGTGGCAGCGCATTTGGAACCAGAAATTTTGGTGGTGGATGAAGTTTTGGCGGTGGGTGATGCACAGTTTCAGAAGAAGTGTTTGGGGAAGATGGAGGATGTGGGGAAAGAGGGTAGGACTGTTTTGTTTGTGAGTCATAATATTGGGATGATTCGCTCTCTGTGTCAACGATGTATTCTTCTGTCTGATGGCAAAGTGATTCAAGATGAAGTAACTGAGTCTGTCTTGACAAAATATTTATCTATAATTGGTCTTGATGAAGCAACAAACGGAGAAATTTATTGGACTCCAGATTGTGATGCCCCAGGCGGTAGAGAAATGAAATTACGCAGCATTCGTTTGCTGGGGATAACTGGAGAACCACAAAGCACTTTTGACGTGGAGCATCCTATTATAGTAGAGATTAGCTATGAGATTTTGGAAGCTTTGCAAGGGATGCGGATTGTGATGCACTTAATCGCCCAAGACGGTGTAATCGCATTTGCATCAACGGATCATTTGCAAAAAGATAGAAATGTCACTGGCTATTACAAGACTCTATGTAAAATTCCTGGAGGCTTGCTGAATCGAGGCAGATATATGGTCAAGATTCACGCAGGTATTCCTAATGTTAAGGTATTAATACCAGGTCGTGAATTTATTTCATTTTTAGCATTAGGTGCGGGAAATCATGGTTCAAATTTACCAGAAAAATGGCCTGGAGTAGTGGCTCCTAAGCTAGAATGGCAAACCTTTTGCTTGGACAGATTTAATCATGAATTGAATTAGTAAAATTAATTGGTAATTAGGAAATGGAATGGCATAAATTTAATCTATTAAAATTTATAAAGTCTGATAAATCGAGAGGAAATCTATATTTGCCAAATCCAGTATACTCAGACGATGTATTTTTAGTATCTTACCCTAAATCAGGTAACACCTGGGTTCGTTTTTTAATAGCAAATCTCATCAAGAAAGATCCAGAAGATATAGTTGATTTCCACAGCGTGCAAAAAATTGTTCCTGAAGTAATTCGCAATAATGAATTTATTGATAAATTAGAGCGTCCTCGTGTAATTAAGTCTCATGGTATTTATACAGAATATCCGAAAGTTATTTATTTGGTTCGTGATGGGAGAGATGTTTATGTTTCTTATTATTTTTACAGACTAAATAGACTTGGAGAAGAAATATCATTTTTTGATTTTTTAAAACGTCAAGATCATTATCCATGTTTGTGGAGAAATCATGTAGAATCTTGGCTGTTTCGTAAAAACAATAGATCGAAGATATTACTAGTGAAATATGAAGATATTTTGCTCGATTGCCGTCAAGTACTAAATAAAATTATAAATTTTATCGGCTTGGAAGTTACTGAAGAGCAAATTAGCAGTGCGATCGCAAAATCAAAATTTGACAATATGAGGAACTTAGAGAAACAAAGGGGTCGTCCTTATAAACAAGAAGAGAAAGGACCAGATATCTTTATGCGTCAAGGAAAACAAGGTAATTGGCATGATTTTTTTGGGACTGAAGAGAAAATATTTTTTAAATCTAGAGAAGGAAGTACATTAATAAAATTGGGTTATGAGAAAGATCGTAATTGGTGATTAAAGTTTTAGAACAATCCAGATATATTATAATTTATGAAAATCTTAAGAATCAACCAATCTGATACATCTGGTGGAGCAGCTATTGCAGTATATAGACTGCATCAAGGTTTGTTAGCTGACGGGATTGATTCCCGATTCTTAGTCAACCAAGTAAATAGTAATAGCAAGTTTGTAGATGCTATACCTACGATCAAACCCATAGACTATCAAATTTTACGCTTTACTAGAAATTTTGGCTTCAATGATATTCACAGAACAAGCACATTTGATATCCTCAAACACCCATTTTATCAAGAAGCAGATATCCTGCATTTTCATAACCTTCATGGGGGCTATTTTAACTATCTAGCACTACCATCATTAACCACAAATAAACCCGCGATTCTGACATTACATGATATGTGGGCAATTACAGGTCATTGTGCTTACAGTTTTGATTGCTCTCGCTGGAAAAGTGGTTGTGGCAAATGCCCTTATCTAAATACCTATCCAGCCATACAGAGAGACAGTACCCATTGGGAGTGGCAGTTGAAAAAATGGATTTATGGTAAATCTAATTTAGCAGGTGTGGTGACAACCAGCCGCTGGCATGAAGAACAAGCCAAACAAAGTATACTTGGGCACATACCTATCCATCGCATTCCCCCTGGATTGGATACCGAAGCTTATCAACCTTTAGACTCTCAAGAGTGTCGAACCTTATTGGGTATACCAAAAGGTAAAAAGGTATTGCTGTTTGCTGCTGTGAATTTGAGAGATTCCCGCAAAGGCGGGGACTTGTTACTGCAAGCTTTACAAAGTTTACCTGAATCCTTAAAAAGTGAGACGGTACTGATGATTCTGGGGAATGGTGGGGAGGCTATAGCAGAGACAGTGGGAATACCCATATCGAATCTCGGCTTTGTAGGTTGCGATCGCCTTAAATCTATCATATATTCTGCCGCTGACCTATTTCTCTTTCCCACCCGCGCCGAAAATTTTGGCTTGGTGGTACAGGAAGCTATGGCTTGCGGCACACCAACAGTATCCTTTAAAGTAGGGGGTGTACCAGATTTAGTTCGTCCAGGGTTGACAGGTTATTTAGCCGAACCAGAGAATATCCAGGATTTCTGTCAAGGTATTGTAGAATTGTTAGAAGATTCCCTCCTCTACAGTAATTTACAGGAAAAGTGTCGCGCGATCGCGCTTGAAGAATATTCACTAAAACTTTACACTCAGCGGTATATCGAACTCTATCATCAGGCTTTAAAATAATGAAATAGATTAGTGTTACATCTATCTGACGAAAAAAAGAAAAAAAATACAGGGTACAACGGCAAATATTTCAAACTGATGAGATGAAAATCTCAGGAATTATCCGGATTCAGAGATGACCTATCGAATGCTAGTCTAGCAGTAATTTAAGAAAGGAAATTCAATATGGCTACTTTCACTGGTGATGCGCTTGACAATACCCTCCTAGGTTCAATAGATGATGACATTCTCAAGGGTTTGGGAGGTAATGACATTCTCAGAGGTTTAGCAGGTAATGACACCCTTGAGGGAGGTTCTGGCAATGATAACTTGGATGGTGGTACAGGTGACGATAGGTTAGTTGGGGGTTCTGGTGATGACAGATATTTTGTTGACAGTCTCAATGATGTAATTGTTGAGAATCCTGGTGGTGGAACGGATCTTGTTTTTGCCAGCATTGATGGTTATATTCTGAGTGCAAATATAGAAAGTTTGTTCCTCAGCGGTGTGGTTGTGTCTGGTACAGGGAATAGCAGCAATAACTACATTCAAGGGAATCAAGCAGGAAATACCATTAATGGTTTAGGTGGTAATGATTTCCTTAATGGTCGTGGCGGTGATGATATTCTTAACGGTGGTGACGGGAACGATAGATTGGATGGGGGTAGCGGGATTAATACCTTAAATGGGGGTTTGGGAAATGACAATTACTTTGTCAGAAACGCGAGTGATGTAATTACTGAAAATGCAGGTGAGGGGACTGATACAGTTTACTCATTGGTAGATACATTTGCTCTAGCAAATGGTCAGGAAGTAGAAAATCTGATCTTAGTCGAAGTCGATCCTCTAAATCCAAGCGCTACTCCAGTCGCCGTGACAGGTACGGGTAACACATTGAACAACACTATTACTGGCAATACACTTGACAATACCCTCAACGGTGGTAATGGCAATGATACCCTCGACGGTGGTAATGGCAATGATACCCTCAACGGTGGTGATGGCAATGACATCCTCAATGGGGGCGAGGGTAACGATACTATCAACGGTGATGCAGGAAATGACAAGCTTAATGGTGGTAATGGTAATGACATCTTGAATGGAGGTGATGGCGTTGATGACTTAAAGGGTGATGCTGGAGATGATACCCTCAACGGCGATGCAGGGAATGACACTATTAATGGGGGGGATGGTGTTGATATTCTCACCGGGGGTACTGGGAATGACATATTAGTTGGAGGTGCAGGCGATGATATTCTGATGGGCGATGCTGGAGCAACTGGTGGAGTGGATAAAATGACTGGTGGTTTAGGAAATGACACCTTTGTATTGGCTAATGCCGCTGGGAATTTCTACGATGATGGCAATCCGGCTACTGCTGGTAATATCACAGACTATGCCTCAATTCTGGACTTCGCTAGTGGAGATATCATTCAACTCAAAGGTGCAATTGGGGACTATAAAATTGAAATTCAGGGAGGTGTTAACGTAAAAATCCGCACCAATGAAGCGACACCAGATCTAATTGCTCTTGTGAGTAATACTACGGTTGTTGATGTTATCGCTGGCCTAACCTTTGTGTAAATTTGGGGAGGAGATATGAAAAGATGAGGCAATCGGTTGATGGGGTACATCACTAATGAAAAACTAACAATCAGCCATACCAGGAATAAGGAATTAAAAATCTTACTTATTTCCTCAGTATTACCCAAAGATTCTACAGGGGGGGAAGTAGTTCTTTTTAGGCATTTAAACCAATTGTCAGAAGTATCAGTTGTCATGGTGACGGATGCTTCTGACTCTCTACTAGATGAAAATCTGGTACAGTTTACACGTAACCCACTCCTAAATCGCCTCAGCAAAACCAGGCTGGCAAGGTGGGTACACGATATTCGTCAGGGTTTCCATACCTTTGATAATTACCAGAAAGTTGTCGATTATATCCAATCCAATAAACCAGATTTAATTGTGACAGTAGCCCATGGTGAATTATCCTGGCTCGCTCTGGATATGTCTGACAAGTTTAATATTCCCTTGGTGACATTTTTTCATGATTGGTGGCCTGATGCAGCATACATTCACAATTGGATGAGGGGAATTATTGAAAGTAAATTTCAGCGTCTTTATCAGAAAAGCCATCTGGCATTATGTGTTAGTGAAGGGATGCGACAATCATTAGGGAATCACTCAAATAATGAGATTTTATATCCTATTCCGGATCTAAAACAGAGGGTTGATTATCAGAAATTGATGGGGAAAGCTCATGGGGATATAATTTATTCATCAGCGGGAGAAAGCAATGGTAAGTTTCAAGTTATTTATGCCGGAAATATGTCTGATATCTATGGAGCAATGGTGCAAGATTTGTTGCCATCAGCTCTGGTAAATAATGAGTTTAAATTTAGATTATTTGGACCTGAGCCTGATTGGTCAAATTCCCTTGTAGCAGAAGTAAAAAAACAAGGAATTTATGCCGGATTTATCTCTAGAGACTTGCTAAACGAGCGGCTCAGTCAGGCAAATGCTTTACTAGTGGCGATGTCATTCAAAGCAGGAGATAAAAAACGAATGGAGACAAGCTTTCCCTCTAAATTAGTAGAATACTGCAAATTTGGTAAGCCCATAATTATTTGGGGACCTGAATACTCTTCAGCAGTACGCTGGGGAAGCGCAAATCAGGCGGCATTGTTAGTTACTTCACCTTTAGGAGGGGATTTAGTCAAGGCGATTAAAAAACTAGTCAGGGATAGGGAAAAACAAGAATATCTTGGGCATAAGGCGTGGGCAATGGCTCAGGGGATGTTTAACCCAGAAAACATTCAAAGGCAGTTTGCCGAAAGTATTGAGCGAGTAGTAGCTAACTATAAACTATAATTTGCGATCGTGTTACCATTAAAAATTAGTCGTTTTCTAGATCAAATATTACTGGCTATTTTCGATAAATTACCAGTTCGCTTAGTCAAGAGAGTTTTATGGTTATTGCGAAATAATCCGACACTAACAGATAAATGGGGATACTTCATTCGGCAAATACATTATTATGAACCTCTGCCAGACTTTGGTAAAATTAGTGAAGATTGGAAAAATAATCATTACAATTGTGGTGGTTTTTGGATTCGCAAAAGGTAGTAAGTTGTCATTTATTTAGTTGAGATATCCTCACTCCTCACAATCCTAACGACTATTTCAGTATTAAAATTTAGCTGGACATCAGCTTACCACTAATGCCGAGAGTTTCGATAATTATTCCACTGTATAATAAAGCTAATTATATAGCAGAGACAATTCAGTCTGCGATCGCGCAAACTTTTCCGGATTGGGAAATCCTGATCGTGGATAATGGATCGACAGATGGTAGTTGGGAAACTGTACAAGAGATTCACGACAGTCGCATCCGCCTTTTGCAGTCCCCCAAACAAGGACCTGGGGCGGCTCGCAACTACGGATTGAGCTATGCTAGAGCAGAATGGATTCAGTTTTTAGATGCTGATGATTGGCTGGAAGCGGATCATTTGGAAAAACAGCTAACTGTGGCTAGACAAGATCTAAATGCTGATATTATTGCCTGTTACTGGCAGGAATTTACTGATGAAAACCCTGCGGTGAAGACTCTGAAGAAACCATCCGGTATGGGAAAACCGATTGAAGTGCTGCGGGATAGTGCGATTGCATTTGCTCCTTGGGCTGTTCATGCGGCTTTGGTTAAACGTGCAGCCATATCTCCAGATTACTATTGGCCTGAACAACTTGACCAGTATTTAGGAGAAGATATTGCTTTTTGGTTTAGGTTAGTTAATAAATGTAAGGTTGCTTATGGAGATAGTCAGGGAGCATTGTATCGCATCCAGACTTCTGAGTGTCGTACAGAAAATCTCAATCCTCAAAAGTGGTTTGCGGGAATTGATGCTGCCATTAAATTTAATCAAAGATATCTGGAAAATCATGACTATCTTTGTACACCAAGACAATGCGAAATGATGATGCGCGTTTATTCTCAAATATACCTTTTAGCACGTCAGGAGAAATCACCGGATGTAGAATTACAAGCTTTATCTGCTGCTTCTCGGTGGTTAAGAGAATATTTTCAAGTAACCCGCAATCCTAAGCCATCAATGCTGGTGCGTCATTTAATCGGAATTAAGCCGTTTTTAAGGTTTGCCAAAAATTAGGTTATTCTCAATGAGGTAGAAAAGGTAATGATTTTGCGATCGCTCAGAGATTTATTTTTCAAGGTGCGCTATGGATTTAAGGGAGTTCCCTTCAAGATTGGCGACAAAACTATACGTCTTGATGAGTCTCTCAGACGATGGAATATTGCCTCTGAGTCAGGAGTTCACCAGATTTTGGCAGACTATTTACAACCAGGTGATATATTTATAGATATTGGTGCTAATTTTGGTTTGCATAGTCTCTATGCGGCTCAATTAGTAGGTAATAAAGGTCATGTATTTGCCTTTGAACCTGTACCAGCGACATTAAAATTATTGAAAGTAAATATAGAATTAAACGATCTCTATCAGCAGGTGACGATAGTGCCAAAATCTCTATCGAATAGCCCGGAAACTTCCGTAACTTTTTATATCCCGCCCGAAGAGGTGGCAGTAACAGCAGCTCTCCAGCCCTATTCAGAAAATGTCCAAACAATTAAGGTAGCAAATGTACGACTAGATGATTATTGGGACACCATAAATATGCCAGTGAAGCTGATCAAGATCGACGTAGAAGGTGCTGAGTTAGAAGTTCTGCGGGGAGCAGAAAAACTGTTAGCACAATGTAAACCAGTTTTACTAATAGAAGTTCATGGATTTGCCTTGCCTAATTTCAATGCTAGTGTAAAAGATCTGCGAAACTTCCTGAGAGAGCATGGTTATCAAGAAAGGTTATTAGAGGGAGAGCATTGCCGTGGGGAAGAATATTTTCATGCCCTTTACTCTTGTTAATACACAGTGTATAAATTGGAAAAATTTTATGAAATTTGGTGTTGTCGTTACTACTATATACAATGGTGATTTTATCAATGAGTATTACGATCATTTCTTAGCTTGTGGCGATCTCGAAAACGTGCATTTATACGTGGTAGGGGATCTTTCAACTCCAGATACTTGTCGAGAGCAACTAGAGAAATATACACAGGAGGGTTTACCTTGGTATTATTTAGATCCAAACAAGCAAAATGAGTTTCTCAAACCTTTCCCAAAACTGGCGGCGGAAATTCCCTGGAATACTGATAATAGACGCAATGTAGGGTTTTTGATGGCTTATCGCGATCGCTGCGATATAATTATTACGATTGATGATGACAACTATCCCCAAAAAAACTGGCCTTTTATCCCAGGACATTCTACAGTTGGGAAAGAAGTTTTTCTCCTCACAGCTATTGGACATAATGGTTGGTTCAACCCCTGTTCTATGATGGAGGTTGAATGTCCTTCTTTAGGAGGTGGAGAAACTGTTTATGCCAGAGGTTTTCCCTATCAGCGTCGTCAACCAGCTTGTTCTCAAATTGATACCGAACTTTCGACAGGAATTGTCGCAATTAATGCGGGTATTTGGTGTGGAGATCCAGATGTTGATGCTGCTACTCGATTGGTAACTCGTTGTGTCACTAAGGAAAAGTTTACCGTTGACTACCTCCTTTCTCCCAATACTTTGATGCCGATCAATACCCAAAATACTGGTATTATTCGAGAGGCAATCCCAGCATACTATTACGTTAAAATGGGACATCCTGTTGGTGGTATGAAGCTGGATCGGTTTGGTGACATATTTAGTGGTTTCTTTGTCCAAAAATGTGTTCAAGCCGTGGGGCATCGGATTAAAGTTGGCTCTCCGGTTGTCGAGCATCGAAGATCTCCTCACAACCTCTACAAAGATCTCTGGAATGAGTTAGCAGGTATGGCGATCATCGATGATATGTTGCCTCTACTAGAGACTCCATTACCTCCGGCAAAAAATTATAGTGATGCGGTTATTGAATTAGCCGATAAAATTGAGGAATGGTCAGGCAAACAGGAAGGATTTCTCTGGGATGATGCTTTGAGAGATTATTTTAGGAATGTAGCTGAGAATATGAAGCTTTGGGTAAAAGTATGTCACCAGTTAAACTAATGGTTTCCCTCGTTACAACTGTATTAAACGATAGACAAGGATGTGCCTCATTTTTCACTCAAATGGAAGGACAAACTTGTTTACCTGATGAAATTGTTATTGTCGATGGCGGTTCAACAGATGGTACTTGGGAATTACTGCAAAAATATCACCCAAATAAATCTTACTCATTACGAGTTTTGCAAGAGATTGGCTGTAATGTGGCTCGCGGTCGTAATTTTGCGATCGCAAATTCTCAATACGATATTATAGTATCTACAGATATTGGCTGCACTTGGGAATCTCAGTGGCTAGAAGAACTCGCCCAACCATTATTAGAAAATAAACAATTGGAAGCTGTGATGGGGAGTTGGCAGGTACGCTGGGAAGATTTGAAGAGTGATTGGGCTAAGGTAGAATATGCTTTATTGAATGAACCTAAATTAATAGCTACACCAAAATCTCATGCCTCCTCACGTTCAATTGCTTATCGCAAGTCCTTGTGGGAAAAAATTGGTGGGTATCCTGAAGATTTAACCTTAGCTGGGGATGACATGGTTTTTGCTTTGCTGTTACATCAGACAACAGATAGTGTTAGTTGTGCCCCTATCCCGCGCTGTTATTGGCAGCGTCATGTAACTTTGCAGTCTTTTTGTAAAGAAGCACGCCGTAACTTTTTCGGCGGTGGAGAAGCTGGTATATGGTTAAATTATGGGATATTAGTTGGAGGGAGATTGTTATTAGAAATTCTGCTTCTGTTTAGCGGTTTTGTTTGGCTACTCTTGGGTTCACCGACTTGGGTTGGAGGAATTTTTATTAGTGGGTTTATAATTAGTGCAGGGTTACGAGTGATGCGATTAATTCGAGCCATTAGGCGGTTTAATACCTACGGATATTCAGATGGATGGTTAAGGATTGCCGTTTTTGAATATGCGATCAAGTTTTGGAGTATAGTTGGATATTGGGAAGGATTTTTCCGAGGATTTAAGTACTGCTACCAATGCCGAGAAAAGCTGAATCTTTTAAAATTAAACACGGATATCTGAATAAATGATGAAACTTCTCTACTACTCACCAGCTAGCTATGGAGGTATTGCAGATTATGCTCATGAACAGGCGAATGCCTTAGTCGATGTAGGTGTAGAGGTGACTTTCCTTTGCACTCCTAACTATCCGACTGGTAGAGGAGAAAAATATAAAATTGTCCCAATCCTTCAAGAAATAGCACCTAAGAAAAATATCTCTAATAAAATTTTTAAATCAATTCATTTTATTACAGTTACACTATCAAATATTACTAAATTAGCTAATTTTATCGAAAAAAGAAAATTTCAATATGTCTTATTTGCTTCATATCTTGAATATTTGGCTCCTATTTGGTCTGGTAAATTGAAAAAACTAGCAAAAAAAGGTGTTATTTTCGGATCGGTAGTTCACGATCCCGTGCGTAATTTTATTGTGGGTCCTCAATGGTGGCATAATTGGTCAGTTGCCTGTGGTTATTCTTTTCTGAGGGAAGCCTTTGTCCATGAATCTATTCAGCTAGATACAATTAAACCAATTCCAGAACTTAATACCACTGTCATACCTCATGGAGCTTATCATTTTGCGAATGCTACTCAGTCACGGGAAAAAATGCGTTCCAGTCTCGATCTACCTAAAAATGCTAAAGTAATGTTAGCTTTTGGGCATATTCGGGATAATAAAAACCTTGATCTAGTTATTCGAGCAATGGTGAATTTTTTTGATTTATACTTAATTATTGCAGGAAAAGAACAATCATCAGGGCACAATAAAGCTGGTTTTTATTATAATTTAGCCAAAACAGTAGGTGTCGCGGATCGATGTAGATGGAAAATTGAATTTATTCCAGATGCGGAAGTTGCTAACTTATTTAAAATAGCTGATCTGGTAATTCTGACTTACGATCGAACTTTTCAGTCTGCTAGTGGGGTGTTAAATACTGCTGTCAGTTACCGTAAACTTTGTCTGGCATCAGGGGGTGAAGGAAACTTTCATTCTGTGGTTCAAAAATATCAACTTGGCATTTGGATTAATCCTGACGATCTAGATGCAATAGTTACCGGAATTAGACAATGCTTAGATAATCCTCCTCATCCTCAATGGGAAAAATATTTGGCAGAAAATTCTTGGCAAAACAATGTTCAGTTAGTGATTAAAGCTTTAAGCAGAAACCTTAGTTAAAATATATGTCAACAATTAATACTTTATTAACAATAGCTAATGATGCGAGAAAAGGTGCTTCTTGGCGAGATAAATGGCTTTCTTTTCTTGTCACTGGTTTAATAGTGATGGGAAAGCACCGAATAAATCTAAGAAAATGGTGGCTGAAGCAAATTGATAATTTATCTATTCACAATACTCTGGAAATTAAATTAAAAATTGAAGGAAAAGTGAAATATTTTTCTATGCGTCGAGGTAATGAAGCTGACTATATTATTGGTGGTGAATTGCTTAAAGGTTCTTATAAAGTTCCTGATTTTGAACCTAAAATAATTATAGACGGTGGTGCTAATATTGGTATGTTTGCTATTCATTCTAACAGTTATTTTCCTCAAGCTAAATTAATTTGTTATGAACCAGATAAAGATAATGTACAACAACTTCAAAAAAATTTAGATCTAAATAATATCGAAGCAGAAATACGAAAGCTTGGTCTTTGGTCAAAAGAAACTATTCTTTATTATCATGTTAGTGAATCTCACATAGGGTTTATTGATGAAAATCCTCCAGGTACACCTATTCCTTGTACTTTGCCAGAAATAAAATCTGATTGCTGGCTAAAACTTGATATTGAAGGGGCAGAATATGAAGTGCTTCCCGCTTTATTTCAAAAAGGTCAATATCCTCGTTGGATTAGTATGGAAATTCACTATTTTAATACTAAAGGTGAATCTCTACTTACCCTATTGCGCGAACATGGTTATGAAATAGAAGGAGATGTAGATTTTGCAGTAAACTGTACCGTGATTTCAGCTTATCGAAACTAAGTTAATTACTGTAAAAATATTGGTAAATAGCTAATAACATTTTATGCAATTATGAAGCAAAAAGTCTTTGCTGGCAGCATTCTCAGCTATACCTATAATCATTGGGTAGGAAACCTGCCATCCCGCAAGATTCGCATGATTTATCTCAAAACATATTTAGCAGCAGTGGGAATGGGAACCTCAATCCAAATGGGATGCAGATTCCTGAATGGGAGAAAAGTCCATTTAGGCGATCGCAATATTATTAACTTTGGCTGCTTATTCGATGGTCGTCAATATCAGATCCGAACAGGCTTCGATGTCTCTATAGGTCCAGAAGCAGCTATTCTAACTTTGGGACACGATCCCCAGTCACCAGAATTTGCAGATCGAGGGGGAGATGTGATAATTGGCGATCGCGTTTGGATTGCTTATCGAGCCATAATTCTGCCAGGAGTTACGATTGGGGAGGGTGCAGTAGTGGGCGCAGGTTCAGTGGTGACAAAGGATGTACAGTCTTATACCATTGTTGCTGGAAATCCAGCAAGATTTATTAAGAAGCGTTCAACTGAATTGAAGTACACCTTGAACCACAATCCATGGCTACTTTAAAGAACTAATTAATGTTTACATCTTCTATTATTGAAACAGATAAACGATGAGCATAAACATGTATTTAAATAAGTGGCTGGGGAAGGATTAATAAAATTGGGATATACCACTAGATATGACTGGTAAATTGGGGTTAGGAAAGGATAAGCTATCTCCAAATCTCAGAAGTTTGGACGCATTACGCGGTATCCTCGCTGTTTATGTTCTTTTTGGACATTGCCGTTGGCTTTTATGGGCTGGTAATTCTGTATGGAATCAACAAGATCGTCCTTGGTGGTCTGATATTATAGCAATAGGTTCTGCTGGCCTACGCTACGGACATGAAGCGGTAATGGTATTCTTTGTGCTGAGTGGATTTTTCATCCATTTAAGGGTATCGGATCGGTTAGCTAAACGAGAAAATATTCAATTCAATTTTATTCAATTCTTACAGCGTCGTTGTTACAGATTAATACCTCCCTATATTTTGGCTTTGATATTAACAGTTAGTCTCGATCTAGTTGGTCGTTTTTATTATCCTACACTTTATAGTGGATTGACTGGCGATCCTCTGCTCGATGATAACTTTGTCAGGAAGGAATTTTCTTTAGTGTCTGTAATTCCAGCGCTATTAATGTTACCGAGTAGCTTAGGTAAGGATTTTGGTACGAATGGACCTCTTTGGTCTCTTGCTTATGAAGTTATCTACTATCTGCTTTATCCTTTGTGGGTGCGGCTGCGTCGGGTGGGAGTATTCCCTGCTTATCTAGCTGGAATATTATTGGCAATAATATCAAGCTTTTTCATAGAGTGGAATTTTTTACGTCAAGTACTGATTCATTACCCAATATGGTTAAGTGGTGCGGCTATGGCAGAAATTTTAACCAAGATGAGACTCCCAAAATGGAGTTTATTTATTAACATCTTTTTTATGGTTATTGCTTTCACTATCCTGCAATTACAAATACCAATTTTCCTATTAATTTGCTCTTATACTATACTTGGTTGTAGTATATTTCTGATTGCCGCTAGCATTCCTCAGAGGGCAATTTACCATAAATGTCATAAATTTTGCGAGTCTTTAGGCAAAGAATCTTATACTATCTACATTTGCCATTTCCCTATTGTTTCATTGATTAGCGCTTGGTCAATTGAAGTTTTGGGGACAAGACCTGTACATGGGTGGTTAGCAGTTGGAGGAGCCGTATTAACTCTATCGATAAGTCATATTTGCTTTTGTCTGTGCGAACGTCATTTTTTGTCCACTCGGTTAAGCTTAAAATAAGCAAAGAAGAATCAAATTATTCAGTTTTATCAAGATTTATGAAACATAATTTTCCTCAATGGATTTGTTGTCAACTCGGCGCACGCGAACATTACGCTATCCCAAGAACATTACATCAGGAAGGACAACTCGATCGCCTAATTACCGATGCCTGGGTATTACCTCAATCGTTATTAAATCGTTTACCTAAACCCTTCTTATCCCATTTGCGCGATCGCTACCACCCAGATTTAGCTGAAGCATCTGTTCAAAACTTTACTAGTTCTTTACTTCGCTTTGAACTTGATCAACACCTGAAAAAAAAGTGGGGATGGGAACGGATTATAGCCCGTAACGAATGGTTTCAGACACAAGCAATTTGGTTACTGGAAAGAATTACCCCTAAACTTAATCATACTCCTATTATATTTGCCTATAGTTACGCTGCGTTAGAAATATTTCGCTACGCTAAAAATAGGAATTGGCATATAATATTGGGACAAATCGATCCCGGCTTTCTTCACGATAAAATAGTTCTAGATGAACACTCGAAATACCCCAATTACCAATCCAATTGGCAAGCTGCACCTTCTGACTACTGGACTAACTGGCAGGAAGAATGCTCATTAGCTGATCGAATTATTGTCAATTCTCTTTGGTCTAGCCAAGCCTTACAAAAAGCAGGTATTTCTGCTAGCAAAATAGCCCTTATTCCTTTAGTATATACACCTCCTGAAACCTCACGGGATTTTGTACGAAGCTATCCCTCTGTTTTTTCTAGGGAACGTCCCCTGCGGGTGTTATTTTTGGGGAAAATAAACCTTGCGAAAGGGATTGCTGCTCTCTTAGATGCTGCTAAACTTTTATACAACCAACCGATAGAATTCTGGTTAGTGGGTTCTCAGTCTATTCCTAAACCCCAAGATCATCAGGGGGACAATCGCATACACTGGATTGATTCAGTGCCCCGCAGTGCCACAGGCAAGTATTATCAGGAAGCAGATGTCTTTATTTTTCCTACCCTTTCCGATGGTTTCGGTTTAACGCAGCTAGAAGCCCAAGCCTGGAAATTGCCCATAATTGCATCCCGATTTTGTGGTGAAGTGGTGAAAGATGGAGTGAATGGGTTAATTTTACCGGAAGTCACAGGTTTTGCGATCGCGCTTGCTCTAGAATTCTGCCTGAATAACCCTCAATCTCTCCAAAACTTTTCCAGCGCTACTAGTCAAACATCTCAGTTTAAGTTATCACACTTATATCACCATTTACAATCTTTATCCCATGCCCTTATTTGAATATCCAGAACTCATTGTCACTCAAATCGCACTAATTTTCCTCAGTATCATTTGGTTGTTGCGCAGAAATGATGAACTTCCTCTGTTAATTAGTACCTTTTTATTTTACGTTGCTTCATACCGATATTGGGCAGTTACTAGTGACGTAAATGATTGGGTAAATCTTGGTAGTTTTGGCTTTACTTCAATTACTGATGAAGTGGCTTTGATGGCTCTCAGTTATATCGTACTCGGAGAAATTTGCTTGCTAGCAACATATATGTTGCGACAAGGTTCTGTTTTACCTCTTACTACTTTAGAAATAAATTCGACTTACTATGATAACTCAGGAGATCGCCTTTTATTTAGATGGCTGCGTCCCAAAGTTCTTTTATTAGGTTTATTTTGCATTCCTTTAGTTTTACTTACGCGATCGAACGTCATAGATCAAGTTAGTGCTGGACGTTCTCTTGCCTTTCAAATTAGTGGTTATCTCCGTTTATTTCCCTTTGTTTTAGTTGGGGTGGCTACTCTGGTTGTTTGTCTTTGGAAATTTGGTGGATTTTCTTCATCAATTAATAAAGTTATTGCTGTTGCTATTCTTGTCAGTTTGGTTAATCTCACATTTAGTAGTAGTGGTAGATTTCAGTTTTTAGGATGGCTGAGTGCTAGTGGCATTATTCTGGCTTCTTCTTACAAACCTAACACTCGTTTATTTATTCTTACTACTGTGGCAATAATTAGTATTGGAGTTTTTGCTGTAGCTGGGGCATTGCGCAATCCTCACGTAAATCCTGATATTTTAAATCAAGCAGCATGGGAACGGGCTTTTAGTGCAGAAGATGCCAATATGCTTGATGGTTTTGTCTTGATACAGGAAGTTTACCCTCAACGTTTAGACTTTCGTCTTGGGATGGAACATTTAGAGATTCTACTTCGTCCCATTCCCAGAAGTTTATGGCCTGAAAAACCTGTGGGAGGCTACATGAATCAACTGGGTTTGATTACTGCTGATACTGGATTTACATTGGGAATTTCACCAACTTTATTTGGATCGTTTTATGCCGAAGCTGGCTTGATGGGAATTGCCGTTTTTTCGTCAGTTTATGGAGCCATTCTCGCTGCAATTGTTCGCTATACTGCCAGACTGCAACTCTTTGCTGGCGTACTGATTCGTGCTATTCTTTGTGCATCTTTAATCCCACTGCTACGAGGTGGAGACTTGCCGGGAATTTATGCTTGGATTGGGATGGCTTTTTGGCCTTGCTTCTTGTTACTTTGGCTAAAACGGTCTGATTTAAAATTAAAATTATCAAAGCTAAGTCAGGATTATTATTCACAACCAGAAAACTGAATATAAGCTTGATTTTGAACTTGGGATTGAGATTTAGTTTGAGTAAAGGAATTAAAAAATAAAACTCAAATATGAATATAGTTATAATTTTCTATAATATTGGAGGATACCATGCAGCTAGACTAAATGCTGCTCAGATTGCCTGTCAAAAAAAAGGTTGGCAGTTGACGGCTATTCAATTGACAGATAATACGGAGGAACGACCATGGGGTAATATGGAGCAGGAAATCAAATTTTCAGTCAAAACCCTATTGCCTTCAGCAACAACGCCTCCTTCTATCAATCGCACGCCATTATCTAATGTTGCGGCTAGTTTAATACCTTCTTGTTTAAATGCCCTGAAACCAGATATTGTTGCTATTCCTGGATGGGGTTTTCCTCTATCTCGTGCTGCCCTCAGTTGGAGTTACCAACAGGGAATTCCGGCAATTTTAATGAGTGAAAGCAAATGGGATGATGAAAAGCGGCAGTGGTGGAAAGAAAAAATCAAATCGTGGCTTTATGTCAGAAAATTTGGGGCTGCGATTGTGGGAGGTAAACTTCATCAGGATTATTTAATCCGATTGGGGTTTCCGCGCGATCGCATTTTTTTCGGTTACGATGTTGTTGATAATGATTATTTTGCCCTGGGTGTAGAGGTAGTAAGGCAAAACCCAACTAGTGTCAGGCAGCGTCAACCTAAAATTCCTGACAAACCCTATTTTATAGTTTTGACTCGGTTAATTCAACGGAAAAATGTCTATCGTCTGATTGAAGCTTTTGCTGCTTATCGTCAAAAAGTTGGAGAAGATGCTTGGGATTTAGTTATCTGTGGTAGTGGAGCTGAAGAAACTAATCTCCGTACTTTAATTATCAACCAAAAACTCAATAACTATATCCATCTTCCTGGTTTTATTCCCTATCAGAATATTACAGATTGGTATGGTTTGGCAAATGCTTTTATACATCCGGCTTTGCATGAACAATGGGGTTTAGTTGTGAATGAAGCTTGTGCGGCTGGATTGCCAATTTTATCTAGTCGTACAGTGGGCGCTTGTCATGAACTTGTTTGGGATGGTAAAAATGGATTCCTATTCAATCCGGAAAATCAAGAAGAAATAACTAGCAAGTTATTGGATATACATCAACTTACATCAGATTCTCGCCTGAAAATGGGAGAGTTAAGTCAAAAGATAGTCGCTAACTATAGTCCAAAACATTTTGCCACAGGATTATTAAATGCGATCGCATCCATCAGAGAAAAATCCTGAATCCCTTAACTATAAAGGAATTGCTCGATTAGGAAAATTAAATTGGGTTTGGTGAAGATTGAATGATGCGCACATTCCTGATGGTAACTGAAGTGTATTCCCCAATGTACTTCTAGCTGGCAAAATTGTTTTGGTTGCTTTTTCGATCCAGTTACTTGAGATATCTACTTGCAAAAATTGGCAAATATTTCGTAAAGTTTCTGCTGGATTTCCAGTCATTTGATTGTAAGTAATTTCATATAAACGATTCCCTAAAAATTCTCGCCAGCGCTCTATTTCACCTAAAGTAACCAACCATTCATAAGCTCCTTTTCCTTGGTTATCTTGCAATTGGTTTATCTCATCAGGGTAGTATCCAGCAGCAGCACCATCCCGCGATAATGCCGTCCATTTATAGTTTTGCACTCCCCACCATTGATTAAATTGGGGCTTTCCTGCAATTTTATAGCTATTTGTTGAAGCCAGACGATCAATAGAAAGAGAAACATCAATACCATCCCGAACAATATGGATAAATTTTGCTTCAGGAGCTAAAGCATTTAGGTAGCCTATTCTCATGGCGTTTAAAGGTGTTTTTTCTAGTAAAATATTTTTATTTTTATGACCATATAAAAATAAGCGATTAAACCGCATTTGCGATTCCCAACTATAGTGAGACTCATTCATCAGCAAATCAGCATCTATAATAGAATAAAGATTCAGTATATCTGTTCTGGGATCGACAGCCGCCCAGAGATGGTAAGGTTCAAATAAATAACTAATATTTGGGTGTTCGGATAATATTTTTCCCATGATAGTAGTACCGGATCTACCGCAACCAATTAAAAATATAGGGGACAACAATTTCTGAGTAAATATATTTGGCATCCAAGGCTCGGCTTTATATTTAGCAATTTCGTGAAGTAAACTATATTTAATGAGTCGTAACCAATGTCTCATGTCATCCATCCTGTTGAGAGTATTTTTGCCAGTATAACGATATATGATGAAAATTTTATGGATTACCCCCTATCTAGGATCGAGTTACGGTGGCACCACTCAGGTAGTCTTGGAATTAGCAAAGACTCTTGGTGGAAATATCCATCTGGATTTAATTACAACCGATGCTAATGGCAGTGATAAATTAGCATATCCTCTGGAATTATGGATTGATAGAGAGAATTATCGAATTCAATACTTCCCTTCCTGGCATCGCAATGACTTAATTTTCAGTCCATCTCTAATTAACTGGCTATTTAACCATGTCAGTAGTTACGATATCGTTCACACCCATACTATTTTTGCTCCCCTAATTTCGATTAGCCACCGGATATGTAAAGCCAAAAATATACCTTACATTATGACTCCTCATGGCATGTTAGAACCTTGGGCATTAGCTTATAAAGCCTGGAAAAAACGAATTTACTATACTCTCTGGGAGAAATTTTTTCTTCAACAAGCCAGTGCTATCCAAGTTTTAGCTCAGAGTGAGGCTAATAGTATCAAGTCTCTTGGTCTAAATCAACCTGTAGTTGTTATTCCCAATGGCATTCACCCTGACGAATTTCAATCTTTGCCAAACCCAGAGATTTTTTACCAAAATTTTCCCAATACCAGAAATAAAACTATAATTCTATTTCTTGGTCGAATAGATCCCAAAAAAGGACTTGATTTGCTTGCTCCTGCCTTTGCCAAAGTTCACAATCATTTCCCTCAAACTCACTTAATTGTAGCAGGACCAGATAATATTGGATTCTTGTCAACTGCTAGGAGTTATTTTGCCAAAGCAGGATGTATAGATGAAGTAACTTTCACTGGGATGTTAACAGATTCATTAAAATATTCAGCCCTTGCCGCAGCCAGTTTATATGTTGCCCCTTCCTATTCAGAAGGATTTAGCATGTCTGTTTTAGAAGGCATGGCTTCAGGACTCCCCTCTATTATTACCACAGGTTGCAATTTTCCAGAAGCGGCACATGCCAAGGCAGCTTATGTGGTTAGTCTGGATTCAGATGCCATCGCGAATGCTTTACTTGAATCCTTGAAGAATCCTCAACAAGCCAAAGAAATGGGCAATCGCGCTATCAATTTTATCTGCCAAAACTACACCTGGGAACAAGCGGCGAAACGGCTTATAGAAGTTTACACTGCCATCGCCGAAAGCAAGCCTTTGCCAGATTATTTAAACTATACAGGACTTACGTAGCGACGCTACTCATAGAGGCAATAGTACCTTAGCTTTCCGATAACGCACCCTAGAGATGGAGCCTTTGCGTAAGTTCTAGTATATTGGCTAAACAACACTGAAGTTACAGTATCTAAGTCATTGTCTCCTGGGGTATCTTGCGATAGTAACGATGATAGTAACCATAGGAACTACTAGTATAATCTTTCACCCCATTCGCCACCAAACCTAACACTTTAGCATGAGACATTCTCAAACTATATAAAACCTGTTTCAAAACCTCCCGATCCGTTTTGCCTAATCCTACTACCATCAGAATCCCATCCGTATAAGCCGCAAGTAACCGAGCATCTGCTAAACCTAATAAGGGCGGCATATCAAAAATTACCAAATCGAACTTAGATTGGAAATATTCCACTAAATTCTGCATCTTTTTCGAGTTGAGGAGACGGGTGGGATCGGGAGGAAGTTGCCCTGCTGTCAGGACAAATAGATTTTCATCTACTGGGGATTCTTGAATCAAATTGTCCACATTAATATCGCTAGAAATTGCATTACTCAGCCCCCACATATTGAGTAAATTCATCCTCACATGTATCTGAGGACGACGCAAATCTGCATCGACTAATAAGACTTTTTCTCCCATTGCTGCTGCCGCCTGGGCGAGGAACATTGAGGTTGTCGATTTGCCATCTGCCGGAACCGCTGAACTCATTACCAAGGAACGAATTGGTCGATCTGGACTGATAAAGTTAAGATTAGTATGGAGCGAGCGAAATGCCTCTAAAAATGGGGAAGGGCGGTAACGAGAATATCCGCTGAATGCCAATTCAAGGACTTCTCGATTCACTTGTGAATTCTGATAGACTTTGGAATTTGTTTTGATCTGCTTTTTGCTGTTCTTAACTACTTTGTCAAAAGGAATTGTCCCCAATATCGGCAACCCTGTACTATCTTTTAATTCATCTAAAGAATGAAATGCCTTATCTAATTTTTCGGCTAAACTCCCCGCACCTGCACCAGCAATTAATCCTGCTACCGTAGCGAGAACTAAACCTCGCGGTACGTTAGGTGAAATTGGTTTTATTGGAGTTTGTGGGGGAGCAATTAGTTGCCAGGGCAGAGTTTTTTGGGCTGACTCAATTTGCAATGTTTCTCGCACTGCCAAAAAGCGATTTAAACTTTCTGTTGCCACCTTCAATTCTCGTTGTAAATCAGTGTACTGACGGGCAATAATGGGCAACTGTTTGATTTGACTCTCCATCAAATTCTCTGTTCGCTCTAGGGCGGCTTCGCGTACCGAAAGGGATTGGATTTCGTTTTTAGTATCAATTAGCTTCTTGGTAATTTCCAAACGGACGGAGCTAGGAGATGCTAGAGATGCTAGATTATCAGATTGTGTTAATTTAGCAGAACTTAGTGCTGTTCCTGCTTCCTTTTCTAATAGGGGTAAGAGATTCTTTTGCTCATCTCGCAAGGCTTGAATTGTCGGACTCTCTTCTGTAAATCGTGCTGATTCAACCGCTATCTTAGTTTCTACTTCAGACAATTTATTAAGTAAATCTTGATAGCGTGGTGCTTCTGAAAGTGCTGAGGCGGCAATTGCTCTATCTGGGGATACTCCCAACTCAGCTAACTGACTTTCTAGTTGATTGTACAGTGCTTTTGCTTCCGCCAACTGACTTTGAGCATCTTGACGTTGTTGGACAATTGATGTGGCACGCTGGGTTAAAAGTTGAGCCTGACTGTCAGGATCGATTAGATTATATGCCTGGCGAAACTCCTGTAGTTGTGCTTGAAGTTGATTAACTCTTTCCTGTAATTTTGGGAGTTGATCCTTGACAAATTGAATTCCCTGTTGGGTAGTGGTTTGCTGCTCTTGTCTGGAGTAATTGATGTAACCATTAGCGACTTGATCTAAAATAAATTTAATTTTTTCTGGATCGGAGTCTTGGTAGCGGATTTCTAAGATTTTAGTTTGTTGGAGTCGAGAAATGGTCAGCTTTGTCCGGAGTAAATTATAATCTATCTCTGGATACTGAGCCTGAATTTTCTTGACAATCGGGATCATTATCTGAGAACTCCATAGTACCTGAATCTGAGTCTCGTAATCTGGGGCATTGCCTTGACTTCCAGTATTTTGTGCTAGAGATTGACTCAACTCATCCAATCTGTCGCCACCAGAAACTGGGCCGATTAATAGCTGAAATTTACCTTCATATTTGGGTACTTGCTGTAATACCCTAGTCGCCACTCCAGAGGTGACGGCGACTGCCACCCCTGCCGTTAATATGAATCTTCGGCGTGCTATTGCGATAATTTGACGCATATCTACCTGATGATTGGGAATGTCAGCAACGTTTTTGCTGTTGATTCCTGGTACTTCTAATGACTGTTGAGCGTTGCCATTGATTGACAACACCTTACCATCTCCGTTTAAATTCATAGCGCAATACCATCACAAGTTGCTCGTATAAAACCGATTTTCATTATCCTCTAGGCTAAAAATAATCCTCCCAGAGGACAACTCAGATTTTCCAAGCTATACTAGTCCTTCATACAGGGTTGATACGGTGAATCAGGATAAATATCTTGCGATCGCAAAGTATAAAATTTATGTCATAGATACGATCTAGCCTTTTCTTTGCTAGAGTTAGAATCTAAGCAAAATCTCAGGTTGCTTATGTCAACTTTCTGCCAGAAAGCTGGAACTTATCAAACTATGCTTCGTCATTGACTCAACTGACTGAGAATATTTTGCCACAGGACATCTGCCTTACCAATAGTGACTTCTCTCTCCACTACTAGTATATTACCTTCACCTCTTGGGGCAGATTCAGATTTAGAGATTTAGGTAGATAATTGGTTGGTAATTACCAGAATGAACTCATTCTCATAATAGCTGCTCGATCTGGGGATAGACTATTTTAATACGTCCCTTGAATATTGGTGGCAATAATTCTGGTTTTTTTACAAAACTATAACTATTGGCATGTCCTTTTAAAGGATAAAAAATCTGCTTTATCATCTAAGGTATGCAATAGTTATTTTGAATAATTGAATGTGCCTTAGTACGATTATGTCAATTTACTCCATCAGGGAGAATCATAGATAGATGAGCAACCACAAGATTACATTGGCATCAACTAAAGAACCAGTACTGTCAATTTTAACGCAATTTTATCCACCTGATTATGCGGCAACAGGACAACTAATTCAAGAACTTGCTGTTGAATTAGGCAAGTTAGATCTGGGAATTCGCATCTTTACAGGACAACCAGGTTATGCTTTCCAAAAGGAGTCTGCACCAGGAATTGAGGATTGTGATGGGGTGATAATTCAGCGATCGCGAACTACTCGAATTTGGTCTAAACGCATTCGTGGTAAAGCGATTAATGGTATTCTATTCTGTTTGCGGGCGGGACTCCATTTGATCAAAAATAGTAGAGATATTGATTTATTACTCCTAACCACTGCTCCTCCATTCTTACCGATTTTAGGCTATTTAGCCAATAAAATTTTTCACCTACCCTATATTTGTTTAATTTACGATCTCTATCCAGATGTCGCAGTTGAACTTAATGTGATTCCCCATTACCATTGGGTAGTGAGACTTTGGGATCGCATCAATCGTCGGATATGGCAGCGTGCCCAGCAAGTTATTGTTCTCAGTCCATCAATGAAAGATCGAGTCGTTGCAAAATGTCCGCATGTTAAGCATAAAATTACAGTCATCCATAATTGGGCTGATCCAAATTGGATTGTCCCGATTCCTAAAGAGGATAATTGGTTTGCTCAAACTTTCAATCTAGTTGACCATTTTACGGTGCTTTATTCGGGAAATATGGGGCGCTGCCACGATACGGATACAATCTTAGAAGCTGCCAAAATATTGCGCAATGAACCCATTAAATTTGTTTTCATTGGCAATGGTGCTAAACGTAAAGAATTCCAATCCCAAGTAGCTCGGCTCGGTTTAAAAAATTGTCAATTTTTACCCTATCAGGAAAAGCAGAATCTCCCCTATTCACTAACTGCCTGCGATTTGTCTTTAGTTAGTATCAGTCGGAGTATGGAAGGCTTAGTAGCACCGAGTAAATTTTACACTGCTTTAGCCGCAGGAAAGCCTGTGGCGGCGATTTGCGAACCTCATTCTTATCTGAGGGAAATTATTACTGATGCCTCTTGTGGTGAGGTTTTCAATAATGGGGATGCGGTTGGTTTGGCAAATTTTATTCGCCGTTTGTCAGTCGATAGTAAACTTGCCCAGCGGATGGGAAATGCTGCCCGTGTTTATCTAAAATCCCACTTTACACTTGATTTGATTGCTAAACAGTATGGGATGGTTTTGGATATGTCTGCCGCGAAGGATATGGATGTTAAATATCCATCAGTTAATCGTCAACCTTCAGCAAAATCTTTCTAGGTAAAAAGTTAAACATCACCCATTCACTTCCCTATTTCCTATTAGATGGACAATTAAGGGAGGCTGCGGGGTTCAACAGCACGAATAATTGTGGGTGTTGACTGTTTTTCTGCACCGAAAAGTTCCTGAAGTGCTTGTCCTAAAGTAGGAGCCATTAAAATCCGATTATTGTAGACAACAATGACTCGAACTAAGGTGGGCAGACTATTTTTTTCTGCTTCTAAATATAATGGTTCAACATAGAGGAGGGATCGCTCAATAGGAATAACTAAAAGATTTCCCTGAATGGCTTGCGATCCTTGACGAGTCCATAAAGAAATTTGCCCAGAAATTACTGGATCTTGATTAATTAGGCTCTCAATTTGTTCTGGGCCGTAAATCTGTTCTTGTTTGGGAAACTTATAGAGTAAAAGTTTACCATATCGATCGCCATCAGAACGAGCAGCTAGCCATGCAATTAAGTTAGTGCGACTGGCAGGAGTATAGGGATGAAGTAAAATAAACTCTTCTGACTTTTCTGATGGCAATTTCATAATCAAATAGTAGGGTGCTACTGCTTGAGATTCACCACCATAAATTTCTTGGGGAATTCTCCATAAATCTTCTCGATTGTAGAAGACTTGCGGATCGATCATGTGATATGTCATCAACTGTTTAGATTGAACCGAAAATAAATCTACCGGGTAGCGAATATGATTTTTGATTTCTTGTGGCATAGCCGCCATTGGTTGGAAAAGATTGGGAAAAATTTTCGTCCATGTTTGAATAATTGGATCTCGATCATCTGCAATATAGAATGTAACATTGCCGTTGTAGGCATCAATGACAATTTTTACGGTGTTGCGAATATAGTTAAATTGGTTTTCACCTGGATCTGAATAGGGATATCGATTGCTGGTTGTGTAGGCATCAATAATCCAATAAAGATAGTTATTCGTTGTTTTTTGTTCTTTGTTGGCAATTTGCTCAATTCCTTTATTATTTGACTTTTTACTCTTGATTTTTGACTGTTTAATTTTATTTTCTTCAGGATTGGCGATGACTATATAAGGATCTCGATCGTAACGTAAAAAGGGCGCGATCGCAAAAATTCGTTGGTTGATATTGCGGCGGAATAATACCCGCGTTTGGGGTGTAAAGTTGTCTGTTAAGATCATCCTCCAGTCTTTGAGATATTGAGAAAATAAAATTCTTCGCCACAGGGAACCAATGGGAATGCCACCTTTGCCGTCGTAGATGTTATATACGTTATCTTCGCCGCTAGGATAGTCTAATTCTCGTACTTTTGTCGATGTCATTATATAGTTATTGGTTAATTCTCCATAGTAAATTCTCGGTTTATCAATGGGAATTGTCTCCCGAATTAGAGGGCTGGAAGTTGATAAAGATCCGGTGTTACCGCTATCATTATCTGTGCCAATATCTTTAATGAAATAGTCTGGAAGTCCACCTTCTGCTACTTTATTTACGGGACTGAGGGTAAAGCCGTATCCGTGAGTGTAGACTAGGTGTTGGTTTACCCATGTTTTGGCTTTTTCCGGAACTGCTTTATAGTCTAATTCTCTGACAGAAATAATTGTTTGTTGTTTTTCCAGATTTGTTTGTTTCTTGTTGTTTGTTGTTTGTTTATTGTTGGTTTTTACTGATTTATCTATTTCTGAATTCTTTGATATATCATTGATGGATGAGTTTACTTTTAATGTATAGCGATCGATATCAGCATCAGGAAATTCGTAGTAAAGTCTAATTTGTTGTAACTGACGGTTTGTTTGTAAAATGGGACGTTTATCCCAAAGGCGGATATTACTAATAGTTAGGTCATTATTTTCTAAGTCTGTGCTGCTTAATTCACCCTTAGGATTGAAGGTTTCAACTTCAATACTATCTAGGTTAAATCCGGCTCTAGTTAGAGCAATTGTTCGTTCAAGATAAAGTTTCTCTTGGGCTAATTCATTTGGCTGTACGACTAAGCTTTGTATAGTAGCAGGTAGTATTTTCCCGGCAATTATTACTATGATTAAATATAGTCCCAATATTGTCACTATTGTCTGATGTTTAATTTTCAGATGTTTAGTGCCCCAAACCATCTTCAAAAATAAAATTATGGCGATCGCAAAAGCTGCTATACTCAGGGCAGTATCGATGGGCAAGTCGGCATTGATGTCTGTGTAACTGGCACCGTAGACAACGCCACGAGGAGAATAAAGCAATTCATACCGCGATAGCCAATACCGGAATGCGATGGTGAGGGCAACACTGCTTCCTAATCCATAGAGGTGGCGCAATTGGTTTCGGGAAAATCCCAGAAATTTTCCCTCAGAAAGACTCTTTCCAGAAAGAAAATAAACTAGTGCTACCGCCAGTAAACCAAACAAAAAAAGTCCGCCTAACCAAAAATCTAATAATTGCCATACAGGTAATTTAAAGACATAAAGGCTAATATCATTGCCAAATAGCGGATCTTTTGCCTTAAATGGTGTAGCATAAAAATATTGCCAAATTTGGCTCCACTCTCGCGACAGCAACCAGCCCCAGAATAAGGAAAGCAATATTGCGATCGCATTTAACCAAAATCTACTATGGAAAGCCAAGCCCAGAAAAATAAATCCTACTACTCCCAGATAGGTAATTTGCACGGGTAACTTTGAGTGCCATAGCTCCTGTATCCACGCCCAATCAAAGGGAGGTGGTAGGAGTGGCGCGATATCTGGGCTAAAATTACCCTGCCACAGGGCAAAGGCAATTTCTCCACACTTGAGTAAAATTATCCCTACCAGGAAGCTAAGGCATAATAGAATTAATAATAGCGATCGCAATCTCAACCTAGGAGTGTAAAACTCATTTTCCTCTTTCCCCATTCCCCACTCTCTATAATCTCTCAAACTTAATAAATCAGATTTTGGTGGCGGAGACTTCAGCCGATTTGCCACAAACAGATTACTCAGTAAAAATGTAGCTGATAAACTCGATACCACCAACCACAAACCTAGCTGAGTTTGCAATCTTAACAGAAATACAGATAAATAACCAATTTCGTCAAACCATAAAATTTCTCCCACCAGATGAGCTAGCAAATCCCATGCCAGCCACAACCCTATTACTACAGTAATTAGTCGGAAGATTTTCATTATATTAGGAATTTAGAATGTCTTAACCGCTCTGGCGGTTGCTATAATTGTTAATTGTTAAGGTACTGGGGAATAGGAAATAGTATCTTGATGAGGAGCTGTAGAGTGCTTTATGGGAAGCTAACGCACCATTACCACTTTTTTTGTAGGGTGCGCTATGGGAAGCTAAAGCACTATTACTACTATATCTAATCTAGTTGCGCAAGTCCTCCATTCGCCTCCATTAACCATCAACAACTAACAACTAACAACTAACAACTAACAACTAACCACCAACAACCAGCTAACTAAATTGCTCCTTTGTATCCAAATTAAATAACATTTCCAACGCCTGCATCGCTTGCCGTCTGGTTTCAATATCCTGCTGCGCCCGGAGTTGTACCATGGGATCGTGGAGAATTTTATTGACAATACCTCTTGTCAGGGCTTCAATTACCTCTTGATGCTTTTCCGCAAATTCCGAACCCAAACGAGATAAAGCCTTTTCTAATTCTTGTTCGCGAATACTTTCAATTTTATCGCGCAGACTACTAATTGTATTGATAGTTTCCAGCGATCGCAACCAACTGTCAAAGGCTGTCACTATTTCTTCGAGTATGCCTTCTGCCTCCATTGCCATCTGACGGCGACTTTCCTGGTTTTGGGCTACCACTGCTTTTAAGTCATCAACATTAAATGCCTTAACGTTTTCCAATTCATTCACGTCGCTATCAACATTCCGGGGTACGGAAATATCAAATAGCATCAATGACTGATGCGGCAACAGAATAGCTTCCAGTTTTACTTTATTGAGCAGCGGTTCCGTAGAAGAAGTACTCGTAAATACGATATCCGATCCAGCGATCGTTTCCATCATCTCCCCTAAAGGACGTAACTCCAAGTTAGCATTGGGAAACTGATTCGCTAATTCTTGCGATCGCGCCATTGACCTATTGACAATTGCGATCTTTTCTGCTCCTTTTGATAGGAGGTGTTGTACCAGTAACCGGGACATTTTCCCTGCACCGATAATGCCAATCCGACAATCGCCCAAACGTTCTACTTTCATTTGAGCTAATTCTACCGCAGCCGAACTGATCGATACAGCCCCAGTACCAATACTAGTTTCTGTCCGCACCCGTTTCCCAGCCGTAATTGCTTCTTTAAATAAACGATTGAGTAAACGTCCAATTCCCTTATATTGTTGACCTAGTTTGTGGGTATTTTTCACCTGAGCCAGAATTTGCCCTTCTCCCAGTACCAAACTATCAAGCCCCGCCGACACCCGCATTAAGTGCGTCACTGCATCTTGGTGTAACAAAATAAATAAATGAGGGCGCAATTTATGCAAAGGCAACTGACTCCAATCTGACAAAAATTGGCTAACTTCCCGCACCCCATGCTCCGTCTCTTTCGCCACAATATAAACTTCCATGCGGTTGCAGGTACTGAGGATTGCGACTTCCTCAATATGAGGATAGCTGCCAAGAGTTTGCATCGCACTTTCGAGCCTAGCTTCGGGAATGCTGAGTTTTTCCCGCACTTCCACTGATGCTGTTTTATGACTGAGACCTACAACTGCTATATTCATCTGTTTTATAATTGATAATTAACAATTGACAATTGACAGTTGACAATTAACAACTGTCAACTGTCAACTGTCAACTGTCAATTACTCATTAGTGAAGTTGAATGTACTTCGGCTTATCGAACATGTGAATTGTATCAACAAAGCGAGCCGTCATCGACTGACTGGAAACAACCAAACTTTGGGTTCTCGCGCCACCTGGGAAGAAGCGAACCCCTTCCATCAGAGTACCTGGAGTAATACCAGAAGCAGCAAACAAAACAGTCTCGCCAGAAGCCAGCTCATCAGCATTGTAAACTTTATCAGGATCGTTAATCCCCATGGATTTGAGACGTTCCAGATTGCTTTCCTTGCTTTCTCCAATTAAACCAGTTTTCACGATCGCAGGATCGTAAATCAACTGTCCTTGGAAATGTCCGCCCAAGCAACGCATCGCTGCCGCTGAAATCACGCCTTCCGGTGCTGCACCAATCCCCATGAGAGCATGAATATTAGTTCCCGCAAAAGCACAGGAGATAGCAGCCGAGACATCACCGTCGCTGATGAGTCTGACTCTTGCACCCGCATCGCGGATTTCCTTAATTAGTTCATTATGGCGATCGCGCTTCATCACCACAACCACCAATTCCTCAATCGCACGATTCAAGCACTCAGACAGAATCTTCAGATTTTCCGTTGCCGACTTGTTAATATCGACATGACCCTGTGCTTGAGGAGGAGCTGCCAACTTCTTCATATAGAAGTCAGGCGCAGCAAATAACCCACCCTTTTCTGAAATTGCCAAGACAGCCATTGAACCCGGTTGTCCATAAGCTACCAGATTAGTACCTTCACAGGGGTCAACCGCAATATCAATCTCCACCAATTCATCTGGATTGCAGACAGTGTGGGCATTTTCCTGAGTACAGATACCCACTTCTTCCCCAATATAGAGCATTGGAGCATCATCTCGCTCTCCTTCTCCAATCACGATGCGCCCCCGCATGTGAATCTTATTCATCCGTTCCCGCATCGCCTCTACTGCCACATGATCCGCAGTATTCTTATCGCCCTTCCCCATCCACTTGGAAGACGCAATCGCGGCTTGCTCGACAACTTCAATAATTTCTAGTCCTAACGTAGTTTCGATCACAAAACCATTTCCTCTTTTTCTGCTGTACTTTCCCTGGTGCCAACCGTCCCCTGTCCAAAAAAACATGCAAGACGCGAGGGATCACCCCGACATCAAGTCTAATATAGGTTTGTGCCAATTCTTACAACTATTTTTTAATCTACCTGTCAAACTACCAAACTGGGGATTGGGGTGTAGGGTGTAGGGTGCAAGGTGTAGGGGTGAAGGATATCGGCGATAAGTTACCGGAGAAACCCAAGTATCTATATCAAAATGCTTCGCCATCTGCTCCGTAAGTGCAGGGCAAAGCATTCCGATATAATATCTATGGTTTTGAGCAATAATTGATCGCCCGAATGCTAGGCTAACGCCACGCTTCGCTAACGCCCCTACAAAAGCTCAAAATATATAGAAGCAATAGTACCAAACATAATATAACTCAGGTAACTAGTTAATGAATATTACCGAAATTATCAAAAACGACTACCAAAACTTCCCAATTAATCAAAACTACGATATCTACGCCAAAGAAGTATTTTTCAAAGATCCCCTCAATCAATTTAGAGGAATCGAACGCTATAAAAAAATGATTGGATTTATCTCAACTTGGTTTATCGACCCTCATTTAGAATTACACCATATTTCCCAATCTAACAATACTATCACCACCCGTTGGACTTTAAGTTGGACAACACCTTTACCCTGGAAACCGCGTATTTCTATCCCCGGTTGGAGTGAATTAAAACTAAATTCTGATGGACTAATTATCTCCCATATCGATGATTGGGATATTTCTCGCTTCGATGTCTTCAAGCAACTATTCCATTGATGGGAAAGTGAGGCAGAAAACAGGTAGTTCTTTTGTGATGTTTTGGTAGTGCGAGCATCTTGCTCGCCAAAGATTTTGCTAAAGATTTTGCTAAAGATTTTGCCAAAGATTTTGCCAAAGATTTTGCCAAAGATTTTGCCAAAGATTTTGCACCCCTGCACCCCTGCACCCCTGCACCCCTGCACCCCTACAGCCCTGCGCCCCTGCTCTCCTGCTCTCCTTCCCCATCTCACCTTCCCACACGAAAAACAGATAAAGTAAATAAGTGTAAAGTTTTCTCAGGTGAGCTGGCTAAGTTATGCGCGTAATTTTAATGACAGGTAAAGGCGGAGTTGGGAAAACCTCAGTAGCAGCCGCAACTGGATTGCGTTGTGCTGAGTTAGGGTATAAGACCTTAGTACTTAGTACCGATCCAGCTCACTCTTTAGCAGATAGTTTCGATCTTGAACTAAGTCACGACCCCCGTCAAGTCCGCCCTAACCTCTGGGGTGCGGAGTTAGATGCCCTGATGGAGTTGGAAGGTAATTGGGGTGCGGTGAAGCGTTATATTACTCAGGTATTACAAGCACGGGGATTAGATGGGGTGCAGGCGGAAGAATTAGCGATTCTACCGGGGATGGATGAAATTTTTGGTTTGGTGCGGATGAAGCGCCACTATGATGAGGGAGAGTATGATGTTCTGATTATTGATTCTGCGCCTACGGGTACTGCCCTGCGATTATTGAGTTTACCGGAAGTTAGTGGTTGGTATATGCGTCGCTTTTACAAACCGCTGCAAAAAATGTCTGTGGCACTTCGCCCTTTGGTTGAGCCTTTATTTAAACCGATTGCGGGATTTTCGCTGCCGGATAATGAGGTGATGGATGCGCCTTATGAGTTTTACGAGCAAATTGAAGCTTTGGAGAAGGTATTAACAGATAATACCCAAACTTCGGTACGCTTGGTTACGAATCCAGAAAAGATGGTGATTAAGGAGTCTTTACGCGCTCATGCTTATTTGAGTTTGTATAATGTATCGACGGATTTGGTAATTGCGAATCGGATTATTCCGGAGGAAGTGACGGATCCCTTTTTCAAACGCTGGAAGGAAAATCAGGAGCAGTATCGTCAGGAAATTCACGATAACTTTAGTCCACTTCCTGTGAAAGAAGTCCCGCTTTTTTCTGAAGAAATGTGTGGATTAGCAGCTTTGGAAAGATTGAAGGAAACTTTATATCCAGGGGAAGATCCCGCTCAGGTTTACTACCAAGAAAATACGATTCGGGTGGTACAAAATAAGAGTGAGTATAGTTTGGAATTATACTTGCCTGGTATCCCAAAAGATCGTATTCAGTTAAGTAAAACGGGGGATGAATTAAATGTGCGGATTGGCAATCATCGGCGGAATTTGGTATTGCCACAAGCATTAGCTGCGCTACAACCATCAGGGGCAAAGATGGAGGATGATTATCTCAAGATTCGATTTGCGGCGTAATATCTGTTTGTAGTAGGCACTTAAGTGCCTACTACAAGCAATCTACAGTTTGACAATATTTGGATAATGTAGTGTAACATTGCGTAAAGGATTGTAATCCTTGTTCAATTAATTCTGAGGAAATAGAAGTTTCTGATGTTTTATGCTGTCTGACAATTCTACCTGCTTTGATATTTTCTGAGGAATCCCCTATGCCTCTTGTTCCCGTCATACTCAATACTTGATATTCTTCGGAGAAGGGTTGCTTTACTTCGAGGAAGTCTTGCATTGTTTGAAAAACGGATTGAGTATTGTCTAAAATTTGTTCGTGGGTGATGAATAGGCTCCGTTTCTTGTTATTGATTAATTTGGCATATTTTTCTAGGGTTGCTAAACGAGTTGAATAGTATTCAATGGCTTGATTTTCGTTCCAATGTGGTTTGAGTTTGAGAATGCTGGCTAATGCTTTTTTTTGTTCTCTAATTAGGAAGATAGCACGGATTTGTTCTGAGAATAACATAGTTTCGTCAATTAATTTTTTGTCATGGAGTAGTTTATCCAAAACATACTTATGATTCATTCTCAGTTGACGAGTGTCTCGGTATACTTTAAGGATTAGTTTTTTTAATTCTTGCTGTGACTGATATTCGATATGGGCTTCGCCAAAGCCGATAATTTCCGGATTTGTGGTTAATAAATGAGTAAGTAATGAAGATCCGGATCTCATGTGACTGAGGATAAAGAGAATTTTATATCGATTTCCCCTCAAGGCGATAGTGTATGGATTTTCTGGTGTGCTAATCCGAAAATCGTAATAGTCATTAACGAGTTGATTTTTATAGTCTCTTAGGGATTGGATTATTTGTTTCATAGAAGAAGGAAATGGGGAATGGGAAGGAGAATATCGATCCGATTAGCAGCAATAGCAATAGTCACATCGATATTGACAGAAATAACGTTATCTATAGAGGATTAAACCCTTGATTCATAAAAGGTTTGATTCCCTTCAAATAACTATCAACTATAGCAATCCTAAATAAGTTGTAACAAGTGCGCGGCTTGAAACCCGGTTTCT